>CALMFJ010000001.1 GCA_937862865.1 uncultured Pseudomonadota bacterium
GCCCCGATGAATACGAAGAGATGCGTCTGGGCATAGGCGAGACGCTTATCCCCCTCGGAATGCTGCGAAAAAGGCTCAACGAGCTTCCTGAGGATAAAGACGCCGGGATAATATGTTACTGCAAAATATCGCTGCGGGGGTACGAGGCGGCCCGCGTTCTCGAAGCGAACGGTTGGAGAAATGTGAAGGTCATGGAAGGGGGCCTTATGGCATGGCCGTTCCATCGGGATAAATAAAGCCTATCTTCGCGTTCTTGTTTGCACGATCTCCTGGTGGTATGCGCGGGTGATATCTTTCCTGCTCACGATCGAGATGATCTTTCGCGGGTCTTCCTTCGCGACGACCGGAAGCTCCCGGACATTTACGTCGGCCATGGCCTTTAAAGCCGTATTGAGGTTATCGTCCATGGTAACGGCCATGACGCCGGCAGTGGCAATGTCCTTTGCGATCAGGAGCCTGTGAAGGGAGGGGTCGGCCATCGCCGTACGGAGGTCTGCCATGGAGATCATCCCGACAAGGTTGTTGTCCCTGTCTACCACGGGAAAGTCCTGCTGAGATGAGCCTATCATCGAATTGAGCATCTTTTCGAACCCCATGTCATCGGGAAAGGTCTCGACCTTCTTTCCCGGGAGGACGGCGTCTTTCACCCTAAGATGCTCCATGATATCGACCGCGTATTCCCCCATATGCGCCGGGGAATCGAGCCGGGTGTCCACCTGCTTCTCGTACAGGGAGACCCTGCCGAGAAGAAGGTAGCTCAATGACGAAACGATCATCATGGGCAGGATCAGGCTGTACCCGCCGGTCATTTCAGCGACCATGATAAGTGCCGCTATCGGCGTTTTCGCGACGCCGGCGAAGAAACCCCCCATTCCGACAAGAATGAACGCAGCCGGCTCGTTGATGATCTTCGGAAAGATCCGGTGGCAGACATTTCCGCAGACCCCGCCGAGCATCGAACCGATAAAGAGGGAAGGCGCAAAAACGCCGCCGCTTCCGCCTGAACTTATCGTGAAAGATGTGGCGATGATCTTGCCGAAGACGAGGGCAACCATGAGGCCGATTGCTATCTGGCCGTTAATGGCGGACTGTATCCATTCGTAGCCTCCCCTGAAGACCTCGGGGAGAAAAAAACCGAGGACTCCCAGCAAGAGACCGCCCAGCGCCGGCTTCAGGTATCTGGGGATGGGGAGCGGTTTAAAAACACGGTCGCGCATACCGTAGAAGATCTTGACATACAGGAAGCCAATGACTGCGCAGAGAAGCCCGAGAACAAGGTAAAAGGGTAATTGGGCGGGGGTTGCAAGGCTAAGGGGCGGGATGTGGAAGATCGTTCCCGTTCCGTCATAAAAGGTAAACACCATGAAAGCAACAACGGAGGAGAGGATGCAGGGGATGATCCCCTCGAACTCAAAGTCTGCCTTGCTGTAGAGGACTTCGGCGGCAAAAAGCGCCGCGCCGAGCGGCGCCTTGAAGATGGCCCCGATGCCCCCTGCCGCACCGGCAAGGAGGAGGATCCTGCGTTCGTTGTCACCGAGCTTGAGTACCGAGGCGAGTATGGAGCCGAACCCGGAACCAATCTGGGCGATAGGGCCTTCTTTTCCCGCTGACCCGCCGGAACCTATTGTAATGGCCGATGCCAGGGTTTTTATGACAGGGACCTGTTTACGTACGATCCCCTTATTCCGGTGGAAGCTCTCGATCATCGCATCCGTCCCGTGGCCTTCTGCTTCAGGGGCGAACCCGAACACGATAAGGCCTGATATGAGCCCCCCGAGGGCGGGGATCCAGAGCATCATCCACCGTTCGACCGGGAAACCCAGGATACTGGCGTCCCGCAGGGAAGGGATGAGATGAACGACCATGTCTCCGGAGAGAAGACGGGTCCCGATCGATATCATGTGGTTGAACACTATCCCTCCGAGACCGGAGACAATACCGACCAGAATGCCCAGGAGTGTGCCCCTCCAGATTCGTTTTATGCGCCTCGGGGTGAAGGGTTCGGGTATCTTTGCCGGCATGGTCTGCATTATACCATAAATTAAGTGAGGGTTCGCAGCGTTCGCCTTGTTGGAGCGTGAATATTTCATTGAAGGTCTTGTCGTGGGAGCTGCTTGACGGTATAATCGAATCGGATGAAACATAAACGGGCCATAATAACCCGCCTTAAAGCCGTGTGGCGCCCGTTTCTCGCCGGGGCCCTCCTGTGTGTGTTTGTCAGTGTCATCGTCGGAAACCTTAACAAACAGGAAGAGGACAATCTGTACAACGAGGTCCGCACGGAGGGAGAGAACCTGGCAGGTCACATAAATTCCGATCTGAGAAACCGCTTCCTGGTTTTACAGAGATTGGCCAAGAAATGGGATCTTAAGAAAAGGGTGTCGAAGAGGGAATTTACCGAGGAAGCGCTGGAATACCTTTTTCACGACCCGGGCTTCCAGGCGCTCGAATGGGCGGACAGGAATTTTATCGTACGCTGGGTAGTTCCCCTGGAAGGCAATGAGCAGACACGAAATCTGGACCTTGCGTTTGAAGAGAACCGGCGCAGTGCCCTGGAAAAAGCGAGGGATACAGGGGCGCCGGCCGTGACGATGCCGCTTGAACTTGTCCAGGGAGGGACGGGTTTTTCAGGTTTTTTCCCTGTCTACGCACAGGACCGGTTCGAGGGGGTCATTGTGGCCGTCTTCAGGGTTGATGAATGGCTTAAGTATGTTTTCAGTTTCAAACGTTTCGAGAGACCGGACAGGTTCCTTATCACCCTTGATCTGGATGGGGTACCGATTTTCAAGCAGGCAGGCTGGGACGATTCCCGGAATGCCGCGTATGGGACAGCGGTGGAGACGCGGGTGCTCGACCGCCGCCTGACCATCAACATTCGCCCGACCGACGTGTTCGTCAATCAAAGCAGAACAGTTCTGCCGAAACTGACCGCGGTCTTCGGGTTTCTCGTGTCCATACTCCTGACATATGTCTTGTACCTTTTCGGAGAGCGGAAGAAGGCCGCTGACGAACTTAATGAAACATTGTCCCGTGTACAGCTTCTTCTTGATTCCACAGCGGAGGCTATATACGGGGTGGATTTAGCGGACAATTGCACTTTCATAAATCCTTCAGGCCTCAGAATGATCGGTTATGAAAGCGCCGACCGGGTGCTGGGCAGGAACATGCACGGCCTTATCCACCATTCTTATCCGGACGGACGCCCTATGCCGGCGGAAGAGTGCCGTATACACCGGGCATTCCGTGAGGGAACGGGTGTGCACTACGATAAGGAGGTGTTCTGGAGGTCTGACGGGACCAGTTTTCCCGTAGAGTACTGGTCATATCCGCAGATAAAGAACGGGGTAGTGCGGGGGGCGGTGGTCACGTTCAACGATATTACCGAGCGCAGAGAGGCCGAGGACAAGCTGCGCGCCGGCGAGGAGCGCCTGCGCAACATTACAGATTCAGCCCGGGACGCCATAATAATGATGGATGCCCGCGGAGTGATCTCTTTCTGGAACCCGGGTGCGCAGGTAATCTTCGGGTACAGGGCTGAGGAAGCGATCGGACAGAACCTGCATGAACTCCTGGCTCCCGAGCGTTATTGGGAGACCTATCGAACGGCATTTTCAGAATTTCAGCGCACGGGACGGGGAAACGCGATCGGTACGACCCGCGATCTCTTCGCCCGGCTCAAGAATGGCCGGGAGATACCGATCGCCTTATCACTGTCGTCTCTCTGGCAGGATGGGGAGTGGTACGCCGTCGGGATCATCCGGGATGTAACTGCACAGAAAGAGGCTGAAGCGGCGCTTGACGAGGCACGAAAAATCGCCGAAGAGGCGAACATGGCGAAAAGCGATTTTCTTGCGACGATGAGCCACGAGATCCGGACGCCGATGAATGCCATCATAGGCATGGCGGAACTTCTTGCAGAGACATCTCTCGACCCGGAACAGGCGAGATATGTCGAGGTGTTCAGGAACGCGGGGGAGAACCTGCTGAACATTCTCAACGATATCCTGGACCTGTCCAAGATCGAGGCCGGCCGGATAGATATTGAATCGGTGGCTTTCAATCTCGAGGAGATCGTCGAAAAGGCGTGCGGGGTGATGGCCGTGCGGGCCGCCCAGAAAGGTCTGGAGTTTGCCTGCCATATCCTGCCGGATGTGGCTGCGCATCTTGTCGGTGACCCGGTCCGCCTGCGGCAGGTGATCGTCAATCTGCTGGGAAATGCGATCAAATTTACGGAACACGGCGAAGTGGTCCTGGAGATAAGGAACGGTAGGGCAGGAAGGGAAGACGGCACGGCGGCAGTATCGTTCCTGGTCCGGGATACAGGGATCGGGATCCCTGCAGACAAGATCGATACTATATTCGAGAAGTTTTTCCAGGCCGACTCGTCGACAACACGCAAGTACGGAGGGACGGGCCTTGGATTGCCTATATCGCGTCGGCTTGTTCAATTGATGGGCGGGGACCTGTCCGTCAGAAGCGAACCGGGTAAGGGGACGGAATTCTTCTTCACCCTTTCTTTTCCTGTGATAACGCAGCCTGCGGAAAAGAGGGAAAAAGATGGGGCGTTCGATATGCATGGCAGGAAAGCCCTCATCATCGATGATAATGAAACGAACAGGATCGTAGTGAAGGAGATGCTCTCCGCGTGGGGATTCGATGTTTCCGGGGCTGAAGACGGCAATACAGGGATCGGGATGCTGCGGACCGCACTGAACGCGGGGAACCCGTACGACCTTGTTATTCTGGATTACGTTATGCCGGATGTTGACGGGATCACCATCGCGGCGCGGATAACGGATGATACATCGCTCCACGAGCTGCCGATCATCATGCTGACGCCGGACCCGGCGATGACGATATCGAAGAAGCTAACGGCAGCGGGGATCGCGGATTGTATATCAAAACCGGTCCGGCGCTCGGAGTTGAAGGCGGCGGTCAGGAAGGCCCTCGGCCGGGAGGGGGCCGGCGAGCGAAAGGCCGGTTCCGCAGACCGGGGCCCGGCCCGGGTGAAAAGCTCCCTCAATATCCTTCTTGTCGATGATTCCGACGACAACCGTCTTCTCATCATGGCGTATCTCAAACAGTACCCTTATGCCATAGACACCGCCGGGAACGGGCTCGAGGCCGTTGAACGCTTCAAGGCGGGGAAATACGATATTGTTCTCATGGACATGCAGATGCCGGTTATGGATGGGTACACGGCAACGAAAGAGATACGGTCCTGGGAGAGGCGCAGCGGTTTCGAGCGGACGCCGATCGTTGCCCTCACCGCATACGCGCTCCGTGAGGAGATTGAGAAGAGCATCGATGCCGGCTGCGATGCGCATTTGACAAAGCCGGTCAAGAAGGCAACTCTGATCGAAACGATCCATGCATATGCGGGGAGGGGATAATGGAAGAGAACGAAATGACGAGGATGCTCCTCAGGGACAGGGACCTCAAATCAACGATGCTGGAGGCTGCGATCGACGGTATCCTGGTGGTCGACAGCAACGGCGCGGTGGTCGCGCATAACCGGCAGTTCGCAGAGATGTGGGGCATTTCGGATGAGGCCCTTGGAGCCGGAACCGATGAGAGGCTCCTGCAAGAGGTCAGGGACAAGCTTGCTGATCCGGAGGGGTTCACGAATAAGGTGAAATGGCTTTACGAGAATAGGGAAGAGGTATGCCGTGACGAGATACAGCTTTCGGGCGGGCGGGTGCTGGACAGGTACTCCGCGCCTGCTGTGGGCAAGGATGGGGACTACTACGGCCGGGTCTGGTATTTTCGGGACATGACGGAACGGAAGGAGCTGGAAAACGAATTGAAGGCCCATCGCGACCATCTCGGGAACCTGGTAGCCGCGCGCACCGCCGAGATACAGGAGGAGGTCATCAGGCGGACGAGAAAAGAAGAACAATACCTTGCCCTCATCGAATCGATCATAGAGTGGGTATGGGAAGTCGACACGCATTTTATTTATACATACCTGAGCCCGCGCATATGCGACTTCCTTGGATACAAGCCCGGGGAACTTATCGGAAAAAGCCCCGCCGACATCATGCCCGAGCGCGAGAGAAAAAGGGCAATGCCTCTCATTCGGCAGGCCATGGCCGATCATAAGAATTTTGTAGATTTTCAGTGCGTGCACGTGCACAGGGACGGCCGGCATATATTTATCGAGGCCAACGGCAAACCCTTTTACGATCTCCACGGCAGGCTGATGGGATACAGGGGAAGTGCGCGGGATGTAACGGAACACAAGAGAATGATCGATGCCCTGAGGGAACGGGAGGCTGACCTGACGGCGAAGTCAAAGAGCCTGGAAGATGTCAATTCAGCGCTTCGTGTTCTCCTGAAGCAGAGAGAGAACGACAAGAAGGAACTCGAGCAGAGGTTTGTGTCCAATGTACGTGAGATGGTCTTTCCGTACCTGGACAAATTGCAGAAAAAGAACCTCGAGCCGCAACAAAGGGCATACGTTGACATCATAAAGGCGAACCTGGGCCAGTTGACGTCCCCCTTCGCGGGGAATATCAGGCATCTCAACTTTACGCCGCGGGAGATCGAGGTGGCAAGCCTGATACGCGACGGCAGGACCACGAAAGAGATCGCAGAGATCATCGGGGTCGCTCCGAGCGCCATACACTCGCACCGCGACAACATTCGCAAGAAGCTCAGACTGAATGGCCGGGACGTGAACCTCAGGTCGTACCTTCGAGACCTCGGATGATCATAAGACTCAAGGCATCTCTCACCCTGTCATAACTTTTCACATCCAGCACTTCCGCGCCTTTTCCATATTTATCCGGCGAATCGTTAAGTAAAATCCGTTCATGAACGATAAATAGGGTGTTGAGTATAAACCTGTGCCGGATATGTGACCATGATAAATGAAATTGGCGGTATCTCCAAGATGACAGAGCGTGTCGGCAGGATCATCCCGGGCACCGAGGACCAGTTCCTTCTCATAGGGTCCCGTCTGGGTAAGGTGCATGCCGATGTCGAGAATATTTCGAAACAGGCGTCCCGGCTTGTCGGGCTCCTCGACAGCTCGGCGATGAAAGGGACAATAGCACAGTTCCGCGATGTCATGGGACAGCTGGAGAGATATGTAGAAAGACTGCATCAGAGGTTTGAGTCCGGCCATGCAAGCCTTCAAGATGTGGGCAGCGCCGTTTCGGATGTCGGCACACCGATGGCCAATTTCCGGAAGATCGTCAAGAAACTGAAAATACTTGGCATATCGACAAAGATAGAGAGCGCCCAGTTGAAGAAGATGGAAGTCGATTTCGTCAACCTTGCTGCGGACGTCGAGCAGCTGTCCGAACTTATCCGTGATAAATCCGCCGCGATCGAGAAACACCGCGAGGGCCTCATGGCCTTTGCCCGCAGCACACTTTCGAAGATCTCCCACATAAACCGGAAGAGCAGGAGTTTCACCAGTGCCGCCCTCGGGGACATCAATGAGAGTATCTGCGTGCTTGAAGACCGCAACGAGCTTTCCTTCAATACGGCGGATTCCATTCTGGGCCGGTCCCATGCCATGTCAGCACAGGTCGGCAAGGTTGTCATGTCGATGCAGTTTCACGATATCACCCGGCAGCAGATCGAGCACATCGTGGACGTTCTCAAGACCCTGGAAACGAGGGGAAGGAATGCCGCAGGTTTCACCGAGGGAGGTGAAAACGGCGCGATGATGGCCGAGGCAATTGTGGTATCCGAACTCCAGAAGGCCCAGCTTGTCGATGCCCGGGACAAGTTCGTCAAAGCGGTACGCGTTATCATGGACAATCTCCGGGGAATATCCGCAAATATTGCCGGGATCATCGATGAAATTCAAAAAATGACCGGGGCGACGGGCACCTCTTCGGACAATTTCCTTTCGAATATTGAAGCGGCCACCGGGCAGGTTATGGACAAGATCCATAGTGGGAAGAGGGCTGAAGAGGAGTTCGGCGAGGCCATGACGGAGCTTTCGACGGCAGTCTCAACCATATCAAACCTTGTTGATGATATCGAGGAAATAGGCGAGGAAATCGAGCTGATAGCCATCAACGCCCGCGTCAAGGCCGCGAGGACGGGTGAGGAAGGCGCGCCTCTCGGGGTCATTGCGGAGGCTATATGGCACCTGTCTCTTGACGCCACATCCCAGAAATCGGTCATCTCCGGCCTGTTGAAAAAGGTTGTCTCGGCGACGGAAGGGCTGCAGGCTGCTGCAGTGAAAGAGGGGCCGGATACGGACGCCTCCGGCACTATCGCGGAGCTTGCCGGTATCGTCGAGGGGCTCAGGAAGATGAAGGGTGATGTAGCGCGGCTTGTCGCGGAGATCGGATCAGACAGCCGCAATCTTTCAGAGCTTATCGGGGAGACCATTAGCGACATAACCGTGCACAATGACCTGGAGGATGATATCGCGGATATCTGCAGGATGTTCGATGAATTTACCGTTCAGTCACGGCAGACGGTGACGCAGGCTGAGATAGAGGAAGCCCGGCGCAAGTCATTCGAATACATCGAGGGCAACTATACGATGCAGCGGGAAAGGGCCATACACTGTAGCCTGGCCTCGAACGTGATACCTATGGATAGCAGAGTCAAAGACCGCGCGCCGGGACCGGAGATCTTCGAGGAGACTGCAGGGCCCGGGGACCTTGGCGATAACGTGGAGCTGTTTTGATCCACGGATACGATGATATGGAGCAAGGAGGCATGAGTGAGTAAACGTATAATGACGGTTGATGATTCGGTCAGTGTCCGGCAGATGGTCAGCTTCACCCTGAAGAACGCCGGATATGAGACAGTTGAGGCGAGCGACGGGAAAGACGCGCTCGCCAAACTGAATAGTTCCGGGGTCAACATGATACTGACTGACCTGAATATGCCGAATCTGGATGGTATCGGCTTGATAAAAGAGGTACGGACAAGGCCGGAGTACAAGTTCATCCCCATCGTCATGCTGACGACGGAATCGCAGGACAGCAAGAAAATGGAGGGAAAGAGCGCCGGGGCTACCGGCTGGATAGTGAAACCGTTCAAACCCGACCAGCTGCTGGCGGTGATCAAAAAAGTTCTCGGTTAGGGTTATTGCATGATGGCACAGGCAGATACGTCAGCGCGACAGAACCATGATTATCATGGGGTAAAGATGTCGGGAAAGCTCTTTGCCGAACTCAGCCGTTTCATTCATGACGAAGTGGGAATAAATATCACGCCCGTCAAACAGGTCATGCTCGAGGGGCGTCTGCATAAGAGGCTCCGCAACCTCGGCATGCTGAGCTTTGAGCAGTATTGCGATTACCTGTTCAGCGATGAGGGAAGGTCCACCGAACTGGCATTCATGATCGATGAGGTCACCACGAACAAGACAGACTTCTTTCGGGAGCCGGCGCATTTCCGGTTCCTCACGTCCGACGTCCTGCCGGCGTTGTTCAAGAGCGGGGCATATACAGCGTCCAGCAAGCTCACGATCTGGAGCGCCGGGTGTTCCAGCGGTGAGGAGCCGTATACGATCGCAATGGTCGTCAAGCACCACATGGCAGAGCACGGGGAACGTCCGTTCCAGATCATTGCTACGGATATCTCGCGCCGCATGCTCGACAAAGGCTGTAAAGCCGTATATGAGGTCGAAAAGACGGTCCCGGTCCCGGAGGAGATCAGGAAAAAATTTCTCCTGCGGAGCAAGGACCCGGCATCGGGGCTTGTCAGGATCGCACCGGAGATCCGGTCGTGTGTGGCCTTTCGCCGGCTCAATTTCATGGATTGCGACTTCGGGTTCCGGGAGCAGATTGATATCATCTTCTGCAGGAACGTCATCATATATTTTGACAGAAGAGTGCAGGAAAAATTGCTTCGCAAGTTCTGCCAGTGCATGAAACGGGGAGGGTTTATTTTCATGGGGCATTCGGAGACCCTTTTCGGTATGGAACTCCCCCTCGAACAGGTCTCGCCGACCGTGTACCGGAAATACGCATAGGGACGGGCAGGGTACGATCGAAACGCCCCGGGGATACGCTATGGAAAAGATCAGGGTTTTAATTGTGGACGATTCGGCAGTGGTCAGACAGGTCCTTGAGGACATGTTCGATTCCGATCCCGGTATGGAAGTTATCGGCTCGGCGCGCGACCCCTTCGTTGCGGCGGACATATTGAAGCGTGTTGTGCCTGACGTGATCACGCTCGACGTGGAGATGCCCCGTATGGACGGCCTGACCTTCCTGCACAAGATTATGACGCAAAAGCCTATCCCTATCGTCATGTGCTCGAGCCTCACGGAAAAGAATTCCGAGACAGCCCTCAAAGCGCTCGAGTACGGCGCCGTGGACATAATAGAGAAGCCGCGCATGGGCGTGAAACAGTTCCTTGAAGAGTCAAAGGTCATTATCTGCGACAGCGTGAAGGCCGCCGCGCAGGCGCGGATCGGTGTGAGGCCGAGAAAAGCGACGCTTATAAAAGTCGAGCCGAAACTGACGGCCGATGCAGTTCTCGAAAAACCCACGTCCCACGCGATGATCCAGACCACCGAAAGCGTTGTTGTCGTCGGCGCGTCGACGGGGGGCACCGAGGCGCTCAAGCTCTTCCTCGAGTCCCTTCCCCTGAACTCTCCCGGCATGGTTGTCGTTCAGCATATGCCCGAGAATTTTACGGCTGCGTTTTCCCGCAGGCTCGACGGGATCTGCCGTGTTACCGTGAAAGAGGCGCAGAATGACGATACGGTCGTCCCCGGCCGGGTCCTCATAGCGCCGGGGAACAAGCATACCCTGCTCAAGAGAAGCGGTGCGCGCTACTACGTCGAGGTAAAGGACGGGCCTCTCGTATCGAGGCACAGACCGTCCGTGGATGTCCTTTTCCGGTCGGCCGCCCGGTACGCCGGCAAGAATGCGGTCGGGGTGATCATGACGGGAATGGGTGATGACGGCGCGAAGGGGATGCTTGAAATGTACGAGGCAGGCGCATATACGGTAGCCCAGGACGAGGCCACCTGTGTCGTTTTCGGCATGCCGAAGGAAGCGATAAAACTGGGTGCCGTCAGGACGGTGTCCCCTCTTGAAGGCATCGCCGGCATCGTGATGCGGGAAACAAGATAGAAATGGTCCTGCGTTCTACGTTCTGCGTTCTACGTTAAGGAATCTCTCGAAACATTTGTGGTTGTATTTGCAGATATCCGGGTCGGGGCCGGGAAGGGCCTCCTGTGTGATCGAACGCGTAAGCAGTGATGGCCCGACGTAGAACGTAGAACGCGGAACGCAGAACCATCTTTTCGTTGTATTTCCTCTCCCGCTTTGCAATAATGTCAGGTACGATGAAATTTTTTGTCGATGAGAAGGTCCGGCACCCTATCGGGGCGAAGATCCTGGGGATCACCTTCATTCTTTTGATCCTTATGGGGATCGTCACGTATACATCCAATACCAATTTGAAGAAGCTCAACGAGGAGCTTTCGATACTTTCGGGATATTACATACCCCTCGATCAGGCGTTGGGCGACTTGAGGATGAATTATACACTGCAGATACTGTCGTTTGAACGCGTGGTGGCTTCGCATCCGAAAAAGGGCATTGAGATCGCCCGGCGGGAGGGGGAAAAACTTGCCCTGGCCATGCCGTCCTGCAGCCGGGACGATGCAAAAGAATTCAGGACGAAGGCCCGCGCTATGTTCCCTGCTGCCGATCAGTATAATATGGCCATATACGAGATGCAAAGGCATTGCACGGATGTGCAGATCAAGTTGACGAGCGAGCTGTGCGAAAAGGCGTTGTCAACCCCGGTCGTCGTGCAAAGCCCGGATTTTACCCGGAAATTTACGAAACTGCAGGGGCAGCTGGCGCAGATCCCCAGGCTTCGCAATGACCTTCACAGCGGCATCCTGAGATATATCGCCGAGCTCCAGAAAGGCGGTTCGCAGTCGGTGAACCTTCTCGAAGAACAGTTCGAACAGAACCGCAGGACTGTTGGCATAGAGACAGGCAGCGTCAGCAATCTTCTGCATTCGTATACGCAGGAAGCGGCAAAAAAAGCCAACGGTCTCGAAAGGCAGGCCTTCCGGTTCAACTGGACCATGACGCTCGCCGCGGCCATATTCGGCCTGATCTGCGCAGTTTTCCTGACAAGGAACCTTGTCCGGCCGATACGGAACCTCCTGACGGGCGCAAAGGAGATACAGGACGGGAACCTGAATATACAGGTCCAGGTCAGCAGTGCGGATGAAATAGCCCTTCTGGCACAATCTTTTAATTACATGGTCGCCGGTCTCAAGGAAAAAGAGACCATCAAGGAAACCTTTGGGAAATATCTGGACCCGAAGATCGTCAGGACCCTTCTCGAGGGCCAGGCGCTTACCCAGAGCGGCGAGAAGCGGACCATGACCGTGTTCTTCTCGGACATCCAGAACTTTACGAACATGAGCGAACAGCTTGCACCCAACGTTGTCGTCCGGTTGCTCAATCATTATATCTCCGCGATGTCCGAGCCGATACGGGGCAATCACGGGATAATCGACAAATATATCGGGGACGCGATCATGGCCTTCTGGGGCCCGCCTTTCTCGGGCGCGAATGAACATGCGCTGCTTGCGTGCAGGGCTGCTCTGGAGCAGTACCGGCGCCTCGCAGAATTCCGGGAGGCCATCCCGGATATTATCGGCCTGCGCAAAGGGATACCCGACTTCAATGTCCGCATGGGCATCTGCACGGGGGACGTTATTGTCGGGACAGTGGGTGCGGAAATGGCGAAAAGCTACACGGTTATAGGCGATACGGTGAACCTGGCGTCCCGCCTTGAGGCGGCCAATAAGTTGTACGGGACCCGCCTTATTATTTCGGGCAGTACGTTCGATATGGCAAAGGAAGGCATAGAGGTTCGGGAACTGGATATCGTTCGCGTCTTCGGCATGACTGAACCGGTCCGCATCTTTGAACTGCTCGGGCTCAAAGGCGACATTTCCGGAGTGTCGCGTGAGCTTCGCGACAATTTCGAAAAAGGCCTCGCTTTTTATCGCAACAGAGAATGGAAAGATGCGCGCGTATCATTCGAGGCATGCCTTGCCATCGACCCGCAAGACTCCCCGTCACATCTATTCATATCCCGGATCGCCTCCCTTGAGGCAGGTCCGCCCGGCGATGACTGGACGGGGGTATGGAACCTCAGCGGAAAATAACGTAAAGCTGTGCAGGGAGCAAGTCGTAACGCGCAGGGGTTTATTGCAAAAAGCAGCGTGACAGGTACTGACGTACAGCGAAGGGCTCAATGCTGATACGTGCTGTTGCAAGCAGGAGGTGGGGCAATGGAAGCGGGCCATATTTTTCTTCTGGTCCTGTTGGGTGTGGCTGCGGGGTTGTTGAGCGGCCTTATCGGCATCGGGGGTGGGGTCATCATCATCCCGGCACTGGTGCTGATGTTCGGGTTTTCGCAGCATCAGGCGCAGGGAACGACGCTGGCCCTCCTTGTTCCCCCGATCGGGATCCTGGCAGCGTGGTCGTATTACCGCCGGGGAGACGTCAACATCGAAGCGGCCCTTTTCATCGTGATCGGTTTCCTGATCGGGAGCGTTTTTGGCGCACGAATGGCAGCGGGACTCTCCGACCTTGTGCTGAAAAAGATATTCGGGGTATCCCTTCTTCTCATCGCAATACGCATGATATTTTTTAAATGACAGTGATAGAGCGGCCCTTTGACCTGATGAAGGCCCGCTGTGGGGCAAGGAAAAGAACAGGAACAAAATGCAGGAGGCAGCGGATGGATGTTGATGACGTCGAGGTCCAGGACCTTATAGCTCTCTCTACGGAAGATGTTCGTACGGGGCTCAGCGCCGATACCATCCGGCGTGCCATCCTGGAAAACCTGAATTTCATACAGGGGCGCATACCGCGCATCGCGACAAAGAATGACTGGTACATGGCCCTGGCATATACGGTCCGGGACAGAATGCTCAGCCACTGGGTCCGTTCTACAGAGGAGCTTCGCGTGAGCTCCCGGGCAGTCTGCTATTTTTCCGCCGAGTTCCTGATGGGCCCGCATCTTGCCAATGCAATGATCAATCTGGGGATTGACGATCAGGTGAAGGAGGCCGTCCTCAAACTCGGGCTTGACCTCGACGAACTGATGGCCCAGGAGACCGAACCGGGCCTCGGGAACGGGGGCCTCGGCCGGCTGGCGGCGTGTTTCCTCGATTCGATGGCCACGCAGAAGATCTACGCGCTCGGCTATGGGATCCGTTACGAATTCGGCATTTTCGACCAGGAGATAGTGGACGGCTGGCAGCGCGAGAAAACGGACAAGTGGCTTGCGCTCGGCAATCCCTGGGAGATAGCACGGCCCGAGATCGCATATTATGTTCAGTTTGGCGGACGCACGGAGCATTACCGTGATGAGAACGGACGTGACCGCATCCGGTGGATACCCGACAGGGTGGTGAAGGGAATGGCCTATGACACCCCGGTACCGGGGTATAACGTCGAGATCGTCAACGTACTGCGGCTCTGGAAGTCGGAGGCCTGCGAGTCATTTGATTTCCAGGCGTTCAATAAGGGCGACTACGACGGTGCCGTGGAAGAAAAAGTCGCGTCGGAAACTATATCAAAAGTGCTCTATCCCAATGATGAACCGGCATCCGGCAAAGAATTGAGGCTATCCCAGCAGTACTTTTTCGTATCATGCTCCCTGCAGGACATGATCAGGATACACGGCCTGGCCGGGGGGAAACCTGAAAGTTTCCATGAACGGTACGCGGTCCAGCTGAACGACACGCACCCGTCAATTGCGGTTGCGGAGCTTATGAGGCTTCTTGTCGATCAGTACGCGATCGATTGGGATGCCGCATGGGAAATAACGGGGAAGACCTTTGCATATACGAACCATACACTGCTTCCTGAGGCGCTCGAGAAATGGCCGGTCTTTCTGCTTGGCCGGGTCCTGCCCCGGCATCTCGAGATCATTTACGAGATCAACAGGCGTTTCCTGGATGGGGTGCGGATCACGCATCCCGGCGACGAAGACCTTGTCAGGCGCATATCACTCATAGACGAGACGGGCGAGAGATACGTGCGGATGGCACATCTCGCCACGGTGGGCAGCCATAGTGTCAACGGGGTGGCGGCCCTGCATACCGAGCTCCTGCAAAGAACGATCATGAAGGATTTTCATGAATTGGCCCCGGGAAAGTTCCACAATGTTACAAACGGTGTGACGCCTCGCCGATGGATGATGGTGAGCAACCCGGCCATGGCAAGGCTTATCACGGATGCGATAGGTGACGGCTGGGTTTGCAATTGCCAGAACGAGGTCCGTCGCCTCGAGACGTTTGCCGACGACCCGGAGTTCCGGAAGGCGTGGCATGCCGTGAAGCGCCAGAACAAAATAGCCCTCGCCCGGGCCATCGAGGACCGGACGGGCATCGTGGTTGACCCTGAAAGTCTCTTCGATATCCAGGTAAAGCGTATCCATGAATACAAGCGCCAGCACCTGAACGCCCTTCACGTTATCGCGTACTACCTGGAATTGAAGCGCCGCCCTGAGGCCGGCCTCCCCAAACGCACCGTTATTTTCGGAGGCAAGGCCGCGCCGGGATATTTTATGGCAAAGCTGATGATCAAGCTCATCACGTCGATAGCGGGCGTTGTCAACGCCGATCCGGAAGTGTCCGGGCGGCTTAAGGTCGTGTTCTTTCCCGACTTCAACGTGAAGAACGGGCAGATGATCTACCCGGCCGCCGACATTTCGGAACAGATATCGACGGCGGGAAAAGAGGCCTCGGGGACAGGCAATATGAAATTCTCGATGAACGGCGCGCTGACGATCGGTACGCTCGATGGCGCAAATGTCGAGATACGCGAAGAGGTCGGCCAGGAGAATTTTTTTCTGTTCGGGCTTGATTCCCGGCAGGTGTTTGAGCTGAAGGCGTGCGGCTACGATCCGCGCGCGTACTATGAGGAGAACGCGGGCCTTCGGGAGGCGATCGATCTCGTTGGTTCCGGTTATTTTTCGAAGGGCGACAGGGACCTTTTCCGTCCGCTCGTCGATTCCCTTCTCAACCGTGACGAATATATGTTGTGCGCCGATTATCAGTCCTATATCGATTGTCAGAGCGATATCACATCAGCGTACAGCGACATCGACCACTGGCTCAGGATGTCGATCATCAATGTTGCCCGGACGGGGAAGTTCTCATCGGACCGTTCCATCGTGGAGTATGCCGCGAAGATATGGAAGGTGGCGCCGTCGAGAACGCCTGATCCGTAAAGAGTGAACGGCGGGGGCATCCGCTTGATTTATTTTGGTAAACCCGTATATAGTCTTAATAGACACTATATACGGTCCAGGGAAGGACGATGAAACGATCTAAGGCAATCACTCTTGTCCTGCTGACAGGCACGCTTCTGTTGCCTGCCTGTGGTGATGAAGAAAATATGAGGAACAAGTACGCGAGCTGGGATGACTGTGTGGCCGATTACAAAGACCCCTCCAAATGCACACGGTCGGAAGAGAGAACAACGACGGGGGCCCGCTATTTTTACTATGGCCCGTGGTACACTGCGTCCCGCTTTAGAAATTCAACCTATAATCCCGGCTATTCGAGCGGGAGAAGTGTCGGGATCTCCCGCGGCGGGTTCGGCTCCTCGGGGCATTTCTCGGGGTCGTGATACTATGCGGCGGATACAGCTCGAAAGGACACGTGAGAACTGGCAGGAAAGGGTAGAGGACATCGGCTTTTACTACTATGAGATCGACGGGTCACCGTACTGGGACGAATCGGTATATTACGAATTTACCTCCGGCCAGATAGATGAGCTCGAAGAGGTTACCGAAGATCTGTACGGCAAATGCAAAAAGCTCGTCGATTATGTCTTTCAGAATGATCTTGGTGAGCGCATGGGCATACCCGGGCCTTTTTTCGAATATGCCCGTGATTCATGGCGTAACGGGGAACCGACCATCTACGGGAGGTTCGATTTCTGGTGGGACGGCCTCTCCGACCCGAAACTTCTGGAATTTAATGCAGATACGCCGACCGCGCTTTTCGAGGCGAGCGTCGTACAGTATTACTGGCTCCAGGACATGTTTCCCGGTAAGGACCAGTTCAACTCGATCCATGAAAAGCTCCTTGAGGCCCTCAGCGGAAAGATCCGCCGGTACTGCTCGTATGAAACGTTCTATACATCGTCCGTGCAGGATAATCTCGAGGACCTGACAACAACGGAATACCTGCGTGACGTAGCGACACAGGCAGGGCTCAAGACCGAACACATCTATGTTGACGACATCGGGTACGACGAGAGCAACAGGTGTTTCGTCGACCTCGAGGAAAGGCGCATCCGCTACATATTCAAACTGTATCCGTGGGAATGGATGGTCCGCGAGGAGTTCGGGCCGCGTCTTCTCGAGAGGAGCCTTAACCTGCTCGAACCTCCCTGGAAGATGGTTTTGAGCAACAAGGCCATCCTGCCGATACTCTGGGAGATGTACCCCGGTCACAGAAACCTCCTGCCGTCCTATTTTGAACCGCGGTCGGATGGCGTGACGTACGTCGAAAAACCTTTTTTTTCCCGGGAAGGTGAGGACATCGTGGTCCGTCCCCATTTCAGCGCGGCGAAGCCGGGGTCTGTTTATCAGGAATATCGCCAGCTGCCGGGGTATTCCGGGAATTACCCCGTGATAGGCTCCTGGGTGATAGACGAGATGTCCGCAGGCATAGGAATTCGAGAAGATACGAGCCCTATAACGAACAATATGAGCCGATTTGTCCCTCACGCCTTTGACAATTGAGCTCGTGAAAAGAGGAGACAACGATGACGGAACCGGTTGCGGACAGGGGTTTTGAATTTGGAGCGAAGGAAAATGAGCTCCTCCTGAAATTATCGAAAGATCTCACACGGCTCGGCATTGCAACCCTTGTGGCCGGCATTCTCTTTGTGCTCTACCTGTTCGTATCTTATTTAGACCCGGCGGCCGTTGTCGAGGTGAGCGAGGCCCGGCACACAGCCCTATCATTCCTCGACTACGTCGTGTGGGGGCTCATCGCCCTCCTTATCATCTACATGAGCATCACCGTGATCCGGCTCGCCATTCCCATAAAAATGATCGTGACGACCTCAGGCCTCGATATCGCCTACCTCATGAGCTTCGTAGAAAAACTGGGCGTATTGTCAAAGGTTTCCTTTGTGAGCCTCATCTTCATATGCGTCCTGATGGCCATAAGCCTCATCATGCTGATCCTGGTCTTCTAAAGACGTTCCGCGTTCTACGTTCACAAAGTTAGGGGCTGTCATGTCTCAGACCCCCACTGTTTGCGTTCATCTTACACATAATTCTCAGGGCCTGCAGGTTCTGGTCAGCTTCTTTGCTTAGAAATTGCCCGGGAAAATTTCTTTAACGTAGAACGTAGAACACGGAACGTAGAACGACACCTCATCTGTACAGCAAAGCCTGCGTTCTGTACCAAGACAGTGTGTCGTCGAATTTTCGCAGGTACGTCTGGGTCTCGTTTGGTATGGCGGATGCCCAGTTGCTCCCGTGCCTTTCCATGCTTGTGCGGGTCCGCCCGGGCCCGCAGTTGTACGCGGACGCGAGGAACCTTCCGAGGGCCGCCGGGTCCTCGAAGAGTTGCTGCCTGCGGGTGTCGCTGAGCACGTAGAGATCGGCATCGAAGAGAAGGAATGATGCCTTTGCGGCGTTGCGATGGTCCTCCATTCCCCGTACAAAATCCCTGTTGAGGCCTGCATGAGGGTAAAGGTTCAGAATCCTTTTATAGGTGCCGGGAATGAACTGGAACAGGCCCATCGCCCCGGCCTTTGAGCGTGAATAGCGGTAGGCGTTCTGTTTGTTTGCTCCCAGGATAACGAGAGTCTCGTTGATAAGCTTTTCGGGGGTGTATCTTCCGCTCAGGTATTTGCCGGGATCGACGTGTTCGATGATGGCGAGAACTACAGATATGTCGTTGTCGATAAACGAATTGCATGATCGGGGATTGACACGCCTGCGCACGAGGTCGTCCTTCGCGTCGCCGATAATGTCCCGCAGATAATCGAGGCCTGCCTTTCGAACCGCGGGGATGTCGATGCCTTCCGAATAAGGGGTATACACGACCTCTTTGAAACTGGCGCCGCTGCGGACGGGCCGTTTAAGCGCGAGGACAATGTGGTGCTCCTGCGAGATGATCGTGAATTTTGTATTGACGCCGTTCGCCTTACCGGGTTCGATGACCGCGTCTTCAGCGCGTGCCCCGAGCCTCGGGTGGACCCTGAGGACCTTGATCTCCCGGGTCGGTACATTCTCGACTGCAAGGAGTATTGTAAATTGGGCGAGCTCCGGTTTGCCGTACGTGACCACGGTTCTATATTTCTGTTTCTTTTTTCCTTTCTTCCCGACCTTGACCTTTTTAACGATCCTGGGACGCACGACCTTAAACCCGCAGGTTGCCTTTTCGAGCATCGCCCGTGCCCGCGCGATATCTTCGAAAATGTTAAAGTTGATATCGTCCCTTTTTCCGGACGGGGTGGTTATTTCGATCGGCTCCTCGACTTCGGCGTCTATCTCGTCGACGTCATCGGCCGGCTGCGCATACGACGGGGTTGAGGGCACAAACGGCCCTGCGCCGAAACAGAGAAGAAAAATTACTAAAATTAATGTATTGACAACGTTTTTCAGAAGTGGCCCTTTCCTGTGCCGTCTGCCGGCGCTTGCCTCAATAAACATTCAAAACAGTCCCTTACAAAAGTCTAACGGCCCCGCAGTATATTGTGAAACGAAGCCCGGCACTCGATCGGAGGCCGCTTATTCGCTCGGCTCAAAGACGTATTTTCCCGTTGTATCGATATAGCCCCATTTTGTTCCCGACTGGACCCGTGCAAGCCCTTCAGAGAAAGGGTCGATATAATCGTACACGGGCTTGATGACCTGCTTGCCGGTACGGTCGATGAAACCCCACTTGCTTCCGACCTGTATGCCTGCGAGCCCCTCCGTGAACCTGTTGACCTTCTTGAACTGCGGGGTTATCACGAGCGAACCCGTCTTGTCGATGAAGCCCCATTTTCTCTTGACCTGAACACGCGCGAGGCCGTCGGAGAACCTGTTCGCGTTCACGAATCGGGGCTGTATGACAAATATGTCCTGTTTATCTATGTAGCCGAACTTCTTATTGAGGACGACAGGTGCAAGGCCTTCAGAGAAGGGAAGGGCAAAATCGTAGACAGGCTGTATGGCTGTTTGACCGGAATGGTCGATGTAGCCGTATTTCTTTCCCACAAGGACGGCTGCAAGACCATCGCTGAAACGGGATATTTCGATGTATTGCGGCTCGATCACTATCTTGCCCGTTCTATCGATGAAACCCCACTTGCCCTTGAGCTTTATCCCGGCAAGGCCTTCGGAGAACGGCGCTGCATCATCGAATCGGGCGGGAATGACGGTATTGCCCGTTTTATCTATGTATCCCCTTTTTCCCTTTACCGCCACTTCCGCCAGCCCGTCGGAAAAACGGTCCGCACCGTCAAACTGAGGCGTGATGACAATAGCGCCCTGCCGGTTCATATACCCCCATTTTCCCTTGAGCTGGATGCGTGAAAACCCTTCCGTGAAGGGAAACGCTGCTTCGAATTGCGGCTCGATCACCATCCTGCCCGTTCTATCCATAAATCCCCACTTGCCCTCCCGCGAAACGGGGAAAAGTCCCGCCTTGTCCTTATCCTCGATGTCCAGCTGCGAATACCCGGCAGCGCTGATAAAAAATACGGCGAGTGCACAAAGCAGGACGGTCACCGAATATGCCCTGACCCTGTTTTTCATAACCTGTACCTCCTGCGGTAGTGATGAAGCCGCGCCGGCCCGCGATCCCCTTTGTGGAGGGCCCGGATCGTGAAGCCGGTCATGCCACTAATAATAGCATATCCTTCAAGCACCGCAAAGGTTTAATGAGGCTGTTCATAAGCTCTGGACATACGGCCGGCCGATGGTGTTGAATGTACATAGCAAATTCGAAGACAGGGACGGTCCGCTATGAAACGCATCTTTCTACTGACGGCATTCATTCTTCTTCTGGTGCACCCTGTTCTTGCCGACAAGGGGCCTGTGATATGGCAGGATGACGTCAATCTGTCACAGGATTCCCAGAAGGCAATAATTGCCCACAACGGTTCCGAAGAGATCATGATACTCGGTACGGAGATGAAGGCCAGCCGTGAGGTCGAGGTCCTTGAATTTATACCTTTTCCGTCTGAACCAGCGGTCCAGGCAGCCGGCGGTGATCCTTTCGAGGCAATATCGGCCCTCATTGCCCAGAAAGGCCTTGTTTTTTTCAGGAGCGGCGGTTTTACCGCAAAAGGAGGACAGGACGGGGAAGGCGCCGTCTCTCCCGTAGAGATCCGCTTCTCCCGGAAGATCGGCCTTCATGATGTAACGGTGGTCAGGATACATGATGTGGCTGAATTCCGGAACTGGTGCGAAAAATTTTTCAAAGAGAAGGGGATACAGGCAGACCACGACAGGCTGTCGCGTGTCTATGACAATGCCAGGGATTATACGCGCAGAGGGTACACATACTTCGTCTTTGACCGGGTAAAGGTCTCGGGTGAGACCAGGTTCGTCGAGCCCCTTTTGTACAGTTTCAAAAGCGGCCGGATCTATTATCCTCTGAAGACGTCGAACCTTATCGGGGGCAACGGGGCGGTCGAACTTGTCCTGCTTCTCCCGGGCTCTTTCATGGATGATGTATGGCAGAACATACGAGGTCTCTTCGATCTGTCCAAAAGGCCCGGGATCGAACTGAGTTCATCGTCTAAGATATATCGCCGCGAATTGCAGCCGGCCGGTATTTTGGAAGGGTTTTTCGCCCCGGGGTCCAAGATCTATATGCAGGTGTTGCGATATAAGGGTGCGTACAGCTTTAAAGATGATCTGTCTTATGATATCGGAAGGCTCAAGCCGTATGCCTACCGCTTTGAATCTACCCGATGGCACGGTCAGAATAAAGAGTTCACACCTGCATTCACACGCGAAGAGGTCCGGGACCTTCGGGAGTTTTTCTGCCCGAAAAGCGGTGACCCCGCCTATGTGTTCGCCATGCTGGATTATAACCTCGATTGCTGGAGCTTCATACCGAACGAGGAATACGAGGTATATGCGGCGATTTTCCGGAACCCGCCGTCCGGCGTCCCGCGGCGTGATGTCGTCCTCGGACGGATGACGATCAAGAACGAGGTGAAGGGCCCGAAGATTACGTTTGACAGGGAACTCGTCAAGGACTTTAACGAAAAGAACAGGGTCAGCCTGCCGCTCGAAAATGCCTTTCCGGACGACAGCCGGCCTCTCGTCACCCTCGAAGGCGATACGTCGCGGAACGTCCTGCCCGGTACGGGGAAAACATATGTCTCGCGTGTTGGTTTCGATAAGAAAAGAACACGGGCCCTCGTTTACGTAGACCATGCAGCCGGCCCGAGATTGGGAATGTCCTGTTATATCACCCTGGGGAAAAAGAACGGCGCTTGGGAAGTAGCGGATTCGATCATGGCGGCCGTACACTGAAAGAGTCTCAATTTCAGGCAAATGTAAAAGGGCCTGCTTACGGGGTGTACAGCTCGAAATGGAGCCGGTTTGAGGTTACGTCGGCGAGGATGACCCTGATGGTCACCAGGTCGCCGATGCGGTAGGTCTTACGGGTCCTCGAGCCTGTGATGCGGTAGCGCTCTTCCTCAAAATGGTAATAGTCGTCGACCAGGCTTGACATAAGCACGAGCCCTTCGACGAATATCCCGGTGAGCTCGACGAAAAAGCCGAAAGAAGTAACGTGTGAAATGACGCCCTGAAATGTCTCTCCCAGCCTGTCCCGCATGTGGAGTATGCGGACCCTGTCCTCGAGCTCCCGCTCGGCATCCATGACGAGGCGCTCCCGTTCCGAGGCGTGGTTCGCCATGGTCATAAGCTGTTCCTCTATATAGACGGGTTCCTTTCCTCCCTCCAGCGCGTTTTTCAATATGCGGTGGCAAACGAGGTCGGGATACCGCCGGATGGGGGATGTAAAATGGAGGTAGCTCTCGGATGCAAGGCCGAAATGGCCCCGATTGCGTGCGGAATAACGGGCCTGTTTCATGGAACGCAGCAAGACCCTGTTGACGATGAACTCATATTGTGTGCCGCAAACTTCTGACAGAACGTCCTGCAACGCCCCGGCCGTTCCCAATTTCCGATGTCCTATGCCGAGGCTCCGGAGAAGGCGCTCGAAATCCCTCAGTTTTTCCGGCTCGGGAGGTTCATGGACCCTGAAGAGGGCGGACAGGCGCCGTTCCTCGAAAAATCGCGCGACGGCCTCGTTCGCGGATATCATGAACTCTTCGATGATCCTGTGGGCATTAAGGCGCTCGGCCCGTATGATGCCGGAAACGCCGCCTTCGATGTCGAGGATGATCTCGGGCTCCGGGAGGTCGAAATCTATGCTGCCCCTCTTTTCGCGAACGCAGGTGATCAATCCGGCGAGTTCGGCCATATCGTCGAGGCAAAGGACGCAGTCGTGAAGCTTGCGGCGGATTTTCGGCTCGTGATGTACCGTTGCCATCTCAACCGCCTCGTAGGTGAGGCGCATGCGGCTGCGTATAACGGAGGGGAAAAAGGTCGATCCCGTTACTCTCCCTTCCCGGTCGAACGCGATGGCCGCCGTCACCGTGTAGCGGTCCTCACGGGGGTTCAGGCTGCATATCCCGTTGGAGAGCGCCTTTGGCAGCATGGGCACTACCCGGTCGGGAAAATAAATGCTTGTACCCCGTTTGCCTGCTTCTGAGTCGAGAAGAGACCCCTGCCGGACGTAATGGGAGACATCGGAGATCGCAACACGCAGTGTGAATCCCTCAGATGTACGCTCTATTGCAACCGCGTCATCAAAATCCCGGGCGCTCCGGCCATCGATCGTGACAAAGGTAAGGTCCCTTAAGTCTTTCCTCCCTTCTGGTGAAATATCTGACGCAATGCCTGCGGTTTCCTTTTCGACAACCCGGGGAAAGCGGCGGGGCAGGGCATGCTTGTACTCGATGAATTTTGTAATCGCTGACAGGCTGTCGAGCTCACCGATGATACGGGTTATCCTGCATTCCGGCTCCGCTCTGTCACCCGGGAACGCTGTTATCCGGGCAACTGCGAGCTGGCCGTCGGGAAGGCTCTTGCCTGCCGATACAACTCTGTATTCCGTATTATAACGGTAATCTTCCGGTATAATATAAGGTATATTATTATGTAGTTTAGTGAAGCCTATAATTATATTAGAGTTGCGAGATATTATACGGATTATTTTGCCTTCGGGCTTTCCGCGGTGATAGTGGTCGAGCCGAACGGTGACCCGGTCGCCGTGGACAGCATTGTTGAAATTACGTGACGAGACAAAAACGTCCTTCTCACCCTCGGCGTCGGGTATGACAAACCCGTTGCCGCTGCGGGTGCACCAGAGCGTCCCGCTGACAAGGTTCATCTCCTTCGTGACCCCAAAACGTTTATTTTTAAGCTCGATGACCCGGCCCTTTGCGATCAGGGAGGCGATCATTTTCATTAATTCCCTGCGTTTGGGTTTTTCACGGATGAAGACATTTTCGAGCTCATCGATCCCCACAGGACGCCGCGCACTCAAGAACACCCTCAACAGCGAGTCCTCGGTAACAGGGGCCGGCCCTTTTCCTCTTCGTTTCATTTTCTCAATACCCGGTATCGTTATACCACTTTTAACGGGCATATCCAACGCATTTGGCCCCATAGAGATTGCTATTTATCCATCAAGCACCTATAATACCCCTTGAGGCAAAGGTGGATTACAGCATCAAGATAGGCGGTGAGGCAGGGCAGGGCATCCAGACGATCGGCGACGTGCTCGCCCGGGTATTCGCGCGGTCGGGTTATCATGTGTTTACAGACCAGGAATACCAGTCGAGGATACGGGGCGGCCATAATTTTTACCGGATACGCCTGTCCGATGTACCTGTTCGTGCGCCGAAAAGGCAGCCTGACATCCTCATTGCCCTGGACCGCGCATCGATCGCCCTGCACATGCCCGAAATGCGGGATGAAGGAATAATAGTCTATGATCCCGACATGTTAAAACAGCAATTTGACGGGCCTTCATTCCTTGATATCCCGTTTCTGACGCTGGCCACCGAGACGGGCGCCGGCAGGATCGCGGCAAACACGGTTGCCACGGGGGCTGTCCTGGGAATGCTTGGCTTTGCGTTGGAGCAGCTGTTCGACATCATGGATATTATACTGAGGAAAAAAGATGAGGATATACGTAAGCGCAACAGGCTGGCCGCGCAGGCGGGACGGGATCATGCCGTAGCCAGCTGCAAGCGCTGCTCGTTTACCCTGAAGGCGGCGGGCCCGCCGAAGATGCTGCTTGGCGGCAACGAAGCGATAGGCCTGGGGACGCTTGCCGGGGGGTGCAGGTTCTACAGCGCGTATCCCATGACACCGTCGACAGGGATCATGATCTACGTGGGGACGAAAGCACATGAGTACGGGGTCGTCGTGGAACAGGCGGAGGACGAGATCGCTGCGATCAACATGGCGCTGGGTGCGTCATACGCGGGCGTCCGGTCGATGACCGGGACTTCCGGGGGCGGGTTCGCCCTCATGGCCGAAGGGCTTTCGCTCGCAGCCATGACGGAAACGCCCGTTGTCATTGCCCTTGCACAGCGGCCGGGACCGGCGACAGGTCTTCCTACGGGGACGGAGCAGGCGGACCTTTTCTTCGCCCTTCATTCGGGGCATGGTGAATTCCCCCGCATCATTTTCGCGCCCGGTGATCCCGAACAGGCGATCAGACTGACAGCAAAGGCCTTTGATCTTACCCAGAAATACCAGGTCCCGGCCATAATTATGACCGACCAGTACCTGGCCGATACTCAATGGACCTTTGACCGGATCTCCCTCGATGGTATTCCCATGCGTGACTACAGGGCCGATGCGGGCGAGGTCGACCGTCTCGATGAGTACATGCGGCACGCTTTTACGGAATCGGGCATTTCACCCTTTGCCGTGCCGGGGAAGACACGGCATGTCGTCGTGACCGACAGCGACGAGCACACAGAGGCAGGGCACATTATCGAGGACGCGGGAATACGCACGAGGATGGTCGAAAAACGGCTTTTCCGGAAGATGGGGAGCATACGGGCAGAGATGGCGCCGCCCGCATATTTCGGCCCGCCCGCTCCGGGGACAGTCCTCATATCGTGGGGCTCGACATACGGGATCGTGAGGGAGGCAGCGGAAGAGCTTGCCGCCAACAGGGTAGGAATGCTCCATTTCAGCGAGATATACCCGCTGCCGGGAAACGATGCGTTCGATTACGCAGGCCTGCTGAACGGGGCTGCCCGGACAATATGCATAGAGAATAACGCGACATCCCAGTTTGCCCGGCTTCTCGAAGCCGAGACCGGGCACAGGGTAACGGACCGGGTAACGCGGTACGACGGAAGGCCGTGGGTCCTGGAAGAATTGCTGGAGGAATTGCGTGGCAGAACGTGATAAATATCAGGGCGGTGTGCCCGCCTGGTGCCCCGGGTGCGGCAATTTCGCGATATTGCGCGCTTTCAAGGAAGCCCTTGCCGAAGAGAACATCGAGCCGGGTGAGTTCTGCATCGTTTCGGGCATAGGCCAGGCAGGAAAATTTCCTCATTATGTCCGGTGCAACACGTTCAACGGCCTGCACGGCCGTTCCCTGCCCGTTGCCACCGGGATCAAGCTCGCCAATCACGACATGCTCGTCATGGCGGTAGGGGGCGACGGCGACATGTACGGCGAGGGGGGCAATCACCTTATGCATGCCATGCGGCGCAACATAGGTATCAAGGTTTTCGTCCACGACAACCAGATCTATGGCCTGACAAAAGGACAGGCGTCACCCACGAGTATGGAGGGCATGGTAACGAAGGTCCAGCCCTTTGGGGTGTTCTCCGGGCAGTTCAATCCGATGGCTATGGCCGTGTCCCTTGACTGCGGGTTCGTAGCGCGGGGGTATGCGGGGGACCACGAGCACCTGAAAGGGCTCATCCGGCAAGCCATCCGCCACCCGGGCTTTTCGCTCGTCGATATTCTTCAGCCATGCGTATCGTTCAACAAGGTCAATACGTATGAATGGTATGCGCAAAGAGTGTATGATGTCGGGGACGGCCATGACCCGACTGACCGGGGCCGGTCCTTTGTAAAGGCCCTGGAATGGGGCGACAGGATCCCCATCGGCATTATCTACCGCAATGACCGCCGGAGCTTTGAAAGCCGGATCCCCGTATTGAACAAAGGTACCCTTATCGATCACGTGATCGATTGGGAAACCCTCAAAAAGAAATTGGCTGAAACTTTACACGAATTCTATTAAAATACATATTCCGGCTCAAATCACACAAGGAGGGCGAGATGAATCTCAAGGCTATTCAAAAGATCTGTTACGGAGTTTACATTATCAGTTCAAAAATGGATGGTAAGATAAATGGGCAAATAGCCAATACGGCGTTTCAGATCACATCCGATCCGCCGACCCTGGCGATCAGCATAAACAAGCAGAATTTGACTCACGAGTTCATAGAGTCAAGCAAGGTGTTCGCGGTATCGATCCTTTCGAAATTTGCCCCGATGACGCTTATCGGGAAATTCGGGTTCAAATCCGGCAGGGATACGGATAAATTTGCCGATACAAAATATAAGACGGGCACTACCGGCGCACCGGTCGTACTCGACAGCACCATCGGCTACCTGGAGTGCGAGGTCGTCAGCATGACGGATGTCGGGACACACACCATCTTTATCGGGAAGGTTGTCGATTGCGATGTGTTGAGCGATAGTGAAGCGATGACATACACATACTATCACCAGGTCAAAGGCGGGAAGGAGCCGAAGACAGCACCGACGTACGTTAAGGAAGAATCCGTAAAGACGGCCCCCGAGGAATCAGGCAAATATGTCTGCAATGTGTGCGGCTATGTCTACGACCCGGCCGTCGGCGACCCGGACAACGGGATACAAGCGGGGACGCGGTTTGAAGACCTGCCTGATTCATGGGCCTGCCCGATATGCAATGCTCCGAAAAACGAGTTTTCGAAAGAATAGAGCACGGGGTTACCATGGCAAATATAATAAGGGAGACCAATTTTGAAACTCTTGGCACCCCTCGTAAAGGGAAAGTGAGGGACATTTACGATTTCGACGGTACATTGCTGATCGTCGCCACGGACAGGCTGTCGGCGTTCGACGTCGTCCTGCCGACCGGCATAGAGGACAAGGGCAAGGTCCTTACCAGGCTTTCCCTCTTCTGGTTCCGGCAGGTAAAGGATATCATTGCGAACCATATTATCGAGACCGATGTCGATAACTATCCGGATAGACTGAAACAATATGCCGGATCTTTGAGAGACAGGAGCATGCTTGTCAAAAGGGCGAAGGTCCTGCCCGTCGAATGTGTCGTACGGGGCTACCTGGCGGGGTCCGGCTGGGCTGAATACCAGAAGTCCGGCACCGTGTGCGGCATCGGCCTGCCTGAGGGTTTGAAGGAGTCATCCAGGCTTGAAGCGCCCATTTTTACGCCGTCGACGAAGGCCGAAGAGGGCCATGACCTCAATATTTCGTATGAGGAGGCGGTCGATATAATTGGCGAGGAGTATGCGCGCAAACTGCGCGATTCCAGCATCGCGATCTATGAAAGGGCGCGCGACATAGCGGAAAAGAGGGGGATCATCGTTGCGGACACCAAGTTCGAGTTCGGCCTCATCGATGGCGATGTTGTTCTTATCGACGAGGTCCTGACCCCCGACTCATCGCGTTTCTGGTCGATCAAGGATTATGCCCCCGGCAAATCCCAGGACAGCTACGACAAGCAGATCGTGCGCGATTACCTGAACACCCTCGACTGGGGCAAGACATACCCGGGCCCCGAACTCCCGCCCGGGATTGCGAAGAAGACGTCGGAAAGATATAAGGAAATCTATACGATATTGACGGGGGAAAAGATATAGAAAAGGGGCGATAGGCGATGGGCAATAGGGAATAGGGAAGCAATTCGTCCCCGCCTGGTCGAGTTTGGTCAGGCGGGCTTTTTTGTTCTCCCATGGCCCATGGCCCATGGCCCATGGCCTGTTGCTGCTTTATCGACCATTGCGCAGGCGGTGCTATACGCCTCGATGAAGCTCGTCGGGTCGGCGATGCCCTTTCCGGCGATATCGAATCCCGTGCCGTGGCCGGGTGATGTCCTTACAAAAGGCAGGCCCAGCGTGATGTTGACGGTCCTTTCAAAATCCAGCGTCTTTACGGGTATGAGCCCCTGGTCGTGGTACATGGCGATATAGGCATCGCAATCGAGACGGTGGAAGAGGGAGTCGGCAGGGAAGGGCCCCGAAACGTTGATGCCGACTGTCCTTGCCCGCTCGATGGCGCGCACGATCACCTCTTCCTCGCTTCCCATTAATCCCTGCTCACCGGCGTGGGGGTTGAGACCGCAAACCTTGATAAAGGGGTTCTTGAGGGACAGCCGTTGCTCGAGGGAGCGTGCCGTAATGCGTATGCAATCGAAAACGGACCGCTCGGTGATCAGGCCGGGGACCCTGATGAGGGGAACATGTATGGATACAAGGCTCACCCGGATCGACGGGTTTGCAAGCATCATAACGTAGCTGTCAACGCCGCTGAAGTGGGCCAGGAGCTCTGTATGGCCCGGGAATGGGACACCTGCCGACCGCATCGATGCCTTGCTTATGGGGCAGGTCACAATGGCCTGTGCGCAGCCCGTAAAAACCAGCTTCAGGGCCTCCACGATGTATTCGAACGAGGCGCGCCCGCACGCGGCATTGGATGACCCCGGGTTGACGGCGCCTATGCGAGCGAGGTCCATCAATTCGATGTCACCGGGACTGCCCTGGCCGGGCAGGCAAAATGAGTGCCGGGAAAGGGCAGGGAGTGACGCGTGGACGGCTTCCAGCGCTTTCAGGTCTGCGATTATGAGCGGAATGTGTTTCCCCGTGATCCGGGGGATGGACCTCAGAACGATCTCGGGGCCTATCCCGGCGGGGTCGCCTATCGTTACGGCAATGCGGCTGAAATCTATATCTTTACCTCGATGTAGGACGATCTTTTGATCTTGGCTATGTAATCCTGGTATCTTTTGCCCGATTCCTCGATTATCATGCGCTCCCTGATCGCCTTTTTGACCTCGTCATAAGGTACCGTACCCGATTGCTTGACCTCGATCAGCTTCAGTATATGGAGACCGTACGGTGTGGGGACAACGATGGAGAAGGCGCCGGGTGGAAGACCGTTGAGGGCATCCCGCAAGGTGGGCAGAAGGTCGCTTCTTTTCACGAACCCTATGTCGCCCCCCTGGCGTGCGGAAGGGTCGTCGGAGTATTTCCGTGCCACCTCGGCAAAGGGCGTACCGGCAACGAGCTGTTTGTAGGCGGTTTCGGCACGTTCACGGATATCTTTATGCTGGCCCGATATAAATATCTGCTGGATATGGAACTCTTCTTCCTTGAAGTAATCCTGATGGCTGTCGTAATAGCTCTTGAGAGCGTTCTCGGTAATGCTCACTTCGGTTGAAACGACCCGCATGAGGAGCCTGGTCCGCAGCAGGTTGAGCTTTATGCCCTCCCTGAACTGTTCGTACGTCACATTGTCTTTTCTTAACTGCTCCCGCAGTTCGGCATCGGTGATGAGGTTCTGTTTCTTGATGTTTTCGATAAAGCCGGAGACCTCCTGGTCCGTAACAACGATCCCGGCCTTTTTTGCCTGCTGTTTTATCAACGTCCCTTCGATGAACGTCTCCAGTTTCTCCTTGAGCTGAAGGTTCCGGAAATATTCATCTACGGATGTATATTTTGTTGTCCGCTTCTCGATCTTCACAAACGCCTCGAAGTCCTTCAATGTGACGATATCGTCGTTGACGATAGCTATGACCCTGTCCACCACTTCAGCATGGACCATGCCGCATGCGGCTGCGAGGAATGATACGGCAAGGATGATTTTGACTAATTGTTTCATTTACTTTTGGGCACCGTGTCCTTTTTTGGTGTTTCGGCACTGACGGCCGGTTTGCCGGGTGTGTTCTTTGCATCAGGTTTCACATCTTTTGCATCAGGTTTCACATCTTTTGCATCAGGCTTTGCGGCGGCCTGGTCCTTGAGCAATGCCTCATTGATCGTTATCTTCGAACCCTTTTTTAGGTCTTCGATGTATTTATCGAGCACTTCTTTTTGTTTTTCCTGCATGAGCTGCTGTTTGATGAATTCCTTCACTTCCGCGAAGGGGACGTATTGAGGAGGTTTCACGCCCTCGAGCCTGATGATGTGATAGCCGAACTGGGTTTTTGTTATGGGGCTTATTTGCCCGACCTTTGTCAGTTTGAAAGCTGCGGCCTCGTATTCGGGCAGGAGCGTACCCTTCGGGTGAAATCCCACCTCGCCGCCCGTTACCTTTGCATTCGGGTCTATGGAATATCTCTTTGCGAGCTCGATGAAATCCTCTCCGCCCGAAAGCTTTTCCTTGACCTGCCTTGCCTCTTCTTCCGATTTCAAAAGAATGTGGCGTGTATTGATCTCGCGCTCCTTCCGGAACTTTTCCTTGTTGGCATCATAGAATTTTTGGAGATTTTCATCCGTCAAACTGGCGCTTGACGTCAATTTCTTCTTGAGGAGAGATTCGATGATCAGTTGCTCTTTGATCTCCGCAAGTTTGTTCTGGAAATCCTTGTCCTGCTCTACATTCGCCTTTTCAGCCTCTTTCAGGAGAAGCTTCTTGATGACAAACCGGTCGAGAAACGCCTTTTTCCCGCTTTCGGAGGCAACCATCATCTTCATGTTCATCGGGATCTTGTCGAGCTCCTTGTTGAACTCGGCCATTGTGATCTTATCGTCATTGATGGTGACGAGTACTTTGCTGTCATCCTCCTTTTTGCAGGCAAGCAGACCGGCGATCAGTACCAGGCAGATCGTGCAGATCAAAGCATTTTTCATTCAACACCCCTTAAACAATCCGGATTTTATATCCACCTATCTTAAAAATGCAATTCCACATATTTATTACATCACAAAACCGCAGATAGCCGATAAACGCTTTTTTATATCATACCGCCACGAGTTCCATCAAGATATTTCTTATAAAATTCATGAGTTCGCCTTCACGGAGGTTGGTGTTTATGATGATCTGGCCGCCGGGCAGGAGCTTGACGTTCCTGTCCGGGTCCGTAGCCATGCAAAGGAGCCGACGCATGTCCATAGGCGTGTTTTTCGTAACATGCAGGGCGATCCTGTTTTTTGCCTGTTCGACCTTGCGTATCTTGAGGCGCATGAGCAGCGACTTAAGGGCGATCACCTCAAGCAGGTTGAGAAGAGGGGGAGGCATCTGTCCGTACCGGTCTCTCAGCTCCGCCTTCAGGTCGCCAAGCTCGTCTTCATGCCTGACGCGCGCCAGGCGCTTGTACATGAGAAGCTTCTGGGTGGCATCCTCGATGTAATCATCGGGGATAAATGCGTTGACCGGGATGTTGATCTCCGTTGCCGCGTCCTCTTCCGGTTCGGAGCCGCCGTCCGCATTTTTCAGTCTGTTGACCGTTTCTTCGAGCATGTCGCAGTAAAGCTCGAAACCGATCAGGTTTACATTACCCGATTGCTCTTTACCGACAAGGTTGCCCGCTCCCCGTATCTCAAGATCGTAATTGGCGATCTGGAACCCCGATCCGAGGTCGCTCAGTTCTTCCAGGATCTTGAGCCTCAGGTGTGCGTCACGCGTGAGGGCCTCCTCGTCGGGGACAAGGAGGTACGCATACGCCTGCCGGGGGCTTCTGCCGACGCGTCCGCGCAACTGGTAAAGGTCGGCGAGGCCCATCCTGTGGGCGTTGTTGATGAAGATAGTATTGACGTTGGATATGTCGAGGCCGGACTCGATTATGTTCGTGGAAAGCAGGATGTCGTACCTTTTTTCAATAAAGTCGACCATGATCCTCTCAAGCTTCGGGCCGCTCATCTGTCCGTGTGCGACAGCAATACGGGCATCCGGGACAAGGCGCGCGAGATGGTCGTAGATAATGCCGATGTTGTGAATGAAATTGTGAACGAAGAAGACCTGCCCGGACCTTTCCAGTTCATGGCGTATTCCGCGGACCACGACGTTATCATTGAACTTGACAACGGTTGTGCGAACGGCCTGGCGGTCAAGCGGCGGAGTATCAATGACGCTTAAGTCCCTGATGCCTGACGTGGCCATGTAGAGTGTCCGCGGGATCGGGGTCGCGCTCATCGTCAGCACGTCGACCGTCTTGCGGAGAGTTTTGAGCCGCTCCTTGTGCCTGACACCGAACCGGTGCTCCTCGTCGATGATAACAAGGCCGAGGTCGCGGAACGAAACGTCCTTCTGAAGAAGCCTGTGGGTTCCCACAATAATGTCGATCTGCCCGTTGCCGAGCAGCCGGGCCGTTTCGGTCTGTTGCCCGGGTGTCCTGAAACGGGAAAGAACGCCGATCACGATGGGGTAATCGGAGAAGCGTTCGCTGAAGGTTTTGTAGTGCTGCTGCGCTAGGACGGTTGTCGGGACGAGCACGGCTACCTGTTTCCCGTCGAGCACGGCCTTGAACGCCGCCCGCAGGGCAACCTCGGTCTTTCCGAAACCGACATCGCCGCAAATGAGCCTGTCCATGGGCTTCGGGCACTTAAGGTCGGCGAGGACGTCATTTATAGCGTTGATCTGGCCGTCGGTCTCCTCATATTCGAACCGGGATTCCATCTCCCTGAAAAGCTCATCTTCGGGAGGGTAGCTGTGGCCCTGCGCCACCTGCCTCTCGGCGTATATCTCGAGAAGCTCGCCGGCTATGTCCTCAATCTGGCGCCGTACCCGTTTCTTTGTATTGACCCAGAGCCTCGACCCCAGCCGGTCGATCTTAGGCTTAAATTTTTCGCTGCCGATGAATTTCTGGACGAGCTGGAGGTCTTCGACAGGGACATACAGCTTGTCCCCCCCGAGGTATTCGATGAGGAGGAAATCCTTCGTGTAAGCGTTGACGGTCAGCGCGGTAATGCCCCGGTAGATGCCGATGCCGTGGTCCACATGGACGACCCGGTCGCCGGCATTCAGGTCCCTGAATGTGGCGAGGAACTCGTCCTGGCTATCCCATTTCTTCCGGATAACCCGTTTCTTGGGCCCGACTATATCATCTTCTGTCAGGACGATGATGTCTTCCGTCCGGAAACCGCGCCTGACGGGGCCTTCAATGATCCCCCACTCCCGGGTTTTCCCGGGGTAGCCGATCCTGGTCAGCACGGGAAGCACGAGCCCGTAGTTCTCGAAGATCTCCTGCAGCCGCCTCGATTGATGGGCAGTGTTTGCGAACAGGTATACGAAGGGGTAATGAGACCATTCCTTCTGGAGCCTTTCCCTGAGAATATGAAAGATGTGGGTCTTCCGGGCACTGAAGAGCTGTCGCAGGTCGTCGTTGGAAACCGCCCGGACAGTTTTTTGGTCATGGCCCGTACCGGCTATGCCGGAAAAATCTATTTGTCCCGACCTGCCGAGAAATTCGCCCCAGCGCCGGAAAATCTCCGGGCCTTCCTCGGTGAGGGCCTCATGAATGCAGGATGTTCCGGGGTGCGCTACGATAATGTCCGGATCGAGGTAATCGATAATCGTCGCGGAACTGCCTGCCTCCTCGTGCTTCAGACTGCTTACGGCGATCTCGTTGATCTCCTTGTCTGACCTTTGCGTAGCAGCGTTGAAATAACGCAGAGAAAGTATCTGGTCCCCGATAAATTCACATCTGACGGGTTTTTCCGACGCAGGGGGGAAAATGTCTATGATGCTTCCCCGCCTCGCGTATTGCCCCGCTTCGCGAACGAGAGGGGCCAGTTCGAATCCCTTTGCCTCGAGGGCGTCATGTACGTCCTCAACGAAGATCACCTGGCCTACAGCGAGCTTTAGGGCGTCGCCGGACATTGACACGGGCGGGGGCAGAGGACGTGGAAGGCTGGCTGCAGGGAACAATCCGATGAAGCGCTCATCGGTTGTTATCCGGTAAAGGAAGCCGGTCCTTTTTACCCGGTCCTCCTCCTCAAAGAAGCGGTCTTCGTCCGGGGGGAAGTATGCAACGTCCATGTTGCCGTAATATGATATCTCTTCACGCAACAATTCGGCTGATCCCTCGTCTTCATAGAGCACGAGCACTCTTCTGCCGCAATGGGCTATGAGGAAAGATACGAAGGAGCCGCCCTTGCCGGTTATGTAAAGGCATTGGTTGGGAAGGAGGTCATGGGAGGATCTGTTCACGAAGGGTCAAACCACGGTAAATATCATTAAGGATCGGGCAATATCACAATATTCCTGTGGTACTCCCGGAGAACCTGGCCGGGAAAACCGCGGGGCGAGCTCATCTTCCCGGGCGGCAGCCCCCGGGTCCTTTCAGGTCCCATATTATACGCACGGAGGGCCGTTGTGACGTCGTAGAAGCGATGCACCATGTCGGACAATACGCGGACCCCGATCTTTATGTTGGTGCCGGGGTCGTCTGCGGTTTCGTTGCCGTTCCATTGTATCCCCATATCCTGTGCGACGAATTTCGCAAAGACAGGCCTTATCTGCAGAAGGCCGCGAGCGCCCCTCGGCGATACCGCGTCGTGCTGGAAGTTTGACTCCACCTTCATCAGGGCAAGGATAAGCCGGTAATCGATGCCGTATTCCTGCGAGGCGTCATATACTGTGCTGGATATGGCATTCAAATGCTTCGCCTCGATCTCCTCATTCCCGTTCCTGACATGGTCGGCTATATGGTGCCTGATGTTCTGCTGTTTCTGGAAACCGGAGTATACGGCCATCACAGGGATAACGAAGCAGAGAAAAGCCATTGCGAGGAATGATGCAAACCGCGCTTTATGCCACGTGTTCATGACTATGTCATACAACAGATGTTCGAACCATGTCAAACGGGGTATGGCAGACTATCGCCTGTTGTTATTAACTTTTATAAAACGTTTTCCGCATCGTCAGCGTGTTGACGTTGCCCGTTGTTTCATAGGTGACCTCATCCATCACGGAGTGGATTATGTAGAGGCCCATTCCGCGGTGCGGGACGGACTTGATATCGTCCGGATCGAAATCAGGCCTTTTGGGGGTATAGAGATCCATCTTTTTCCCTGTATCACTTATCTTGACGATGACCACACCCGGCCCGTACGAGATGACGACGTTCACGGCGTGCCCTTCCTCGTTCGAGTATGCATGCTGGACCGCATTGTTGATTGCTTCCATAACGCACAGCTCGAGATAGTATGTGTCGATGTCGCTCAATGCAAGGTGTTCGCTCAACCCCCTGATCGCCCGAGAGGCGGCAGAGATGTTATGGAACTTGCTGTCAATAAGGAGATTTATTGTTTTCGGGGAATCTTCAGGCATACTTTTCGTTGAGTGCCTGCACCGCGTCAGATTGCTGCGGGAAAATGCTGAATACGCGGTTCATCCTTGTAAGGTCAAAAAGCTTCATGACTGTTTTCTGTATACAGCACAGGGCCAGATCGCCCTCACCACCGATGGTTTTGAGTGAGGAGACCAATACCCCGAGGCCGCTGGAATCGACAAAATCAACATGGGAAAGGTCAAGCACGATCAGCTTGCTGCCCTCGTTTATCCAGTCAACCATCCTTCCTTTAAATTCCGTCGAAACAGCCGCATCGATCCTGCTGTCGCGAGGAACGACGACCAGCACACTGCCTATCTTCTTTTCTTCAATCTCCATCAGTTATCTCCCCCGGTATGTGCGGAATGTGTGCCGTGCCTCTTGTGCCGTATTCGATGACCGCGATCGATATATCGTCCGGGAAGGGCAGGCCGCGGCAGAAATCGGTGATAGAATGGACAAGCCCGTCCAGGAGCTCATGTACCGTCTTACGGCCTGCGGACCGCAAGGCCGAATACAGGCGCTCCTCCCCGTAGAGGTCCCCCTCGGGGTTCCGGCAATCAAGGACACCGTCTGTAAACAATACGACGCGGTCTGAGGCCTTCAATGATACCTCGCCCTCCTCGAACGGAACGGGCCCGCCAAGGCCGATTATCGTACCTCCCTTATCGAGCAGTTCGATCCCCCCGCCCTTACGGATGAGAACGGGCATCGGGTGCGCCGCGTTGCTGTATGTGAGTACGCCCGTGACGGTGTTCATGATGAGGTACACTATCGTAAAATACCTGCCGAAGCGCTCGATCGGGTATTCCCGGTCAAGCGCTTCCATGAGCGCCCCGGGTGATATTATCCGGTACCCCGGCGTTTCATACGTGCGCTCTTTTGTCAGGCCGTTCCCGTCAGGCTTCAATGTCTGGGAAACGGAGACCGTGATGAGAGCAGCCGGGACCCCGTGCCCGGCGACATCGATCATGTATATGCCGACGTGGTCCTCGTCAAGGCGGATGATATTGAAGATGTCTCCGCCGATCAGGTAGCTGGGCATGAACCTCCAGCCGAACGTGAGGTTCTGGAAATCCGGCACATGGTGGGGCAAAAGGCTCTGCTGTATCCCGGAGGCCGCGTTCAGATCGTCGTCGAGGGCCTTTTGTTTCTCCGTCAACACCCTGTTGGCATCTTTCAACTCACGGGTCAGCTTGCGGATCTTGAGCTGGCTGTCGATGCGGGCGAGCACTTCGGCTTTATCGAAGGGTTTTGTAATGTAATCGTTGCCTCCGCACTCCAGGCCCCGGACCTTGTCCGTTGAATCCGACTTGCCGGAAAGAAAAACGATAGACGTATCGTTGTCTGCATCGCGAATGGCCTTGCACACCGCAAAGCCGTCAATATCGGGCATGACTATATCAAGGAGAACGAGGTCAGGCTTGAAACTTTCCTTTTGTGCCAGGCCTTCCCTCCCATTCGCGGCCTCTTCGACCTCGAAGCGGGACGCCGGCAGCATCCGTTTAAGAAGAATACGGACATCGGGGCTATCGTCAACGATCAGGATCCTGTCTTTCATTTACCCGTAATCATACAGCCGATGGCGTGAATATTCCAAGTTTTTTTCGCCGTATGACCTGACGATCATGGCCCTTTTTCCATTGTGCGGTTGTTGGTGAACGTGTATGATAGTTTCGTGGAGACAGGGGCTTATCAGGAACGGAGGAAGGAAAAAAGGCTTGATATACGTTCTATCAACATGCCCTTTCTCGGCAGCAGGGACGTCGACCATTCCAGTTTTCAATACGTCATTCTCGATCTGAGCAAGAGCGGCATCGGGTTCGCGATCCCGAAATGGGTGGTCAACAGGGAGGGCCTGCGGACAGGCGACACGATAAACTTCAATCTGCCGGTCTTTGTCCAGGGTTCATTCTACAAACAGGGCGACCTTCTGTGGACGAGATGGGACAGGGATATGGAGGCGCAGGTTTGCGGTGCGTCGCTTGTCCGGGCTAAGGCCCCGCTGTACCCGATCTACATCTCGCTCGATGCTGATGCGGTGTCGGTCAGCCTCGAGGATTTTACCGTCAGGGAAGACGCCCTTGTGCACCGTGTCCTGAAAGATACCGCTTTCCTGAAAAAGGGGGTCGAGATATACGTCAGCCATCTTGTGCCCTTCTTTGCGCGGATCGCCAAGTACCCGCCGGAAAAGTACCCTCAGCTGAGAGGCTTCCTGTTTTCGGACATCAGGGAACGGGTCAGGGAGCATTTTAAAAAGCTCGAGGACCTCTACAGGACGATCAATGCCGAAAACCCCGCCCCGGCTGATATTGCAAAATATATCGACCTTGAGGAATTACGGACGACCATCGATTCGGAGATATCCGTTGACGTTTTCATGGCGGTCTTTTCAGATGAGAACATCATGCCGTACCTCAAAGCAATAAAGGACCTCGAACAAAAGTTGTTTTACAACTACAACATCATAGTGCTGCTGTATCTTCATTCGCTGGAATGAGGATTTGAAACTCCTTCCGCGTTCTGCGGTAAAGACCGTTCTACGTTCTGCGTTCTGCGTTGTTTCATT
>CALMFJ010000002.1 GCA_937862865.1 uncultured Pseudomonadota bacterium
GAGCGGGAAACGGGACTCGAACCCGCGACCCTCAGCTTGGAAGGCTGATGCTCTAACCAACTGAGCTACTCCCGCCTTTATCCTTACGGGCCTCAAAGCGGGCCCATTTTTTTTGGTGGAGAGGGGTGGGATCGAACCACCGAAGGCTTCGCCAACAGATTTACAGTCTGCCCCCTTTGGCCGCTCGGGAACCTCTCCGTAAGCTGGTGATGGGACTCGAACCCGCAACCTGCTGATTACAAATCAGCTGCTCTGCCGATTGAGCTACACCAGCAAAATAGTTATTATACTACAAGAATCGTGCCAAAATCAACATGAAGTTCCTTACGAATAAACATAATGTATTAAAATATTTTGGCCGCCTGTGTCAATATATTCCTTGCACTATTGCACCATAATTTACCGAACTCAATATAGCATATTGACAAGAGGGGGTAAATGTAGTTACATAATACGCTTTTATTATTCAGGAGGTGATGCCGTTATGGTATGCACAACGTTAAAACCGGGTATTGAATGCCTGTTCATGAAGAAAACCGGGTGTTCGTACAGTGGAGGAAAATGCTTCACAATAGTTGAGCAATGCGAAGGTTGCACCAGGGTCGTCGAATTTGAAACAGGGAAATACTGTTCCAGTTTTCCGTCCCCTGCTCAAAAGTGGCAGAAAAGCAATTGCCCGATGTCGACCCATGTAAAGAAAGCGGCTGCGAAAGAAGAGCAGAAGATAAACCCGCTGAAAGCGTCGAAAAGGGCCGCCGGCAAGAAATAAGAGTGGCGCAATCATGCAGAACTGTTTGACTTTGCCATCTTAAGGATGGTAAAACAGACGGAAGTTTTAATAGGAGGTCTATCTTTGAGGAAAAATAAGTCGGCTATTAAGAGGGCGGTACAGTCTGAAAAACGCAGGTTAAGGAATTCTCATTTCAAATCGACAATGAAAACAAAGATCAAAAGGGTTATCACCGCTATCGAAGCAAAAGACGCCCAGACCGAAACTGTGTTCAGGGACGCCGTCGCCTCCATCGACAAAGCTTCTTCAAAGGGAGTTATCCATCCGAACAACGCGGCCCGGAAGATCTCCCGGCTCGCTAAGAAACTCCACAAAAGCCAGCAGGTCTGATCCAACCTCTTCCAGGATCGTAAAAAGCCAGGGCACGCATGCCCTGGCTTCGATATTTCAGCGTGCTTCGCCGTGATGGCGCAGGATCAGGTTTAGTATTCCAGCAGGAGCTGGGCGCTGAAGCGGCGCGCCATGCGCGCAGACATTCTCCTGATCGCCTCTCTGCGGTTGTATTCCTCGGCACCGCCCTGGATCTTATAGTATTCGTAGTCCGAGAGGGTATATTCCTTCACCAGCTTTCCGTTCCTCTGATACAACGCAACAAGCAGCACAACGGACACGGTCTTCTCAATGACGGTACCGTCGGTGGCCAGGGCGTTCGGCGCCGTCGTTATCGTTCTGATATCGCCCTTGATATACGCGTCCGTATTTGACTGGTTGATGGTAAAAAGCCCTGTCATCAAAAGCTCTTTCGCGAAAGAATCGGTTACCGGCTGGGCTATGCTGGATTCAAAGGTCGAGTTTTTGAATATTGATATGTAGATCGACGAGATATCGCCCCCGTAGATGCCTTTCCCCCCGATAACCTGATACCCGCATGCGCCTGCCATGAGAACGAGAACTGCGGCACAGCACAGCATGAACCCTTTCGCAACGTTCTTTTTCATATGGTCTTCCGTCCGGCCCTTCTTCGCGCTCCGCATCATCCGCACACAATGTTGACGAGCTTGTTCGGGATGACGATCGTCTTCCTGACCGTCTTCCCTTCGATATGTTTTTGCACCTTTTCGAGCGCAAAGACGATCTCCCTGACCGCGTCTTCGGAGAGGTCCCTGTCCGCCTCGAACGTGTCACGCAGTTTCCCGTTTATCTGAACGGGGATCATTATCTTTTCTTCCTTGACGAGCTCGCTGTCCCAGACAGGCCATGACAGGCCGATCGACGCCGCATCACGGTCCAGCGCCTGCCACAGTTCGCAGGTTATATGGGGCACGAACGGGTAGAGAAGCCTGAGGATGGTCTCGACGGAACCCCTGAAGAGTGCCTGCGCCCTGTCATTCAGGCTGCCTTTTTCAATGAACTTGTACGTCAGGTTCACGAGCTCCATGACGCCTGCGATGGCCGTATTCAAATGGAACCGCTCCAGGTCTTCGCTGACCTTCATTATTGTCTTGTGTATCTTGTGGATAAGGGGTTTCTCTTCGGCCGCGGCATCGGGGAGCTTGTCCGCCGAGGTCACACCTCGCAGAACGTCCCTGTGTTCATCGACCAGCCTCCAGACCCTCTGGAGGAAACGGTAGCTGCCCTCCACGCCCTGGTCGCTCCAGTCGAGGTCTCTTTCCGGGGGGGATGCAAAAAGGCAGAACAGCCGTGCGGTGTCCGCCCCGTACCTTTCAATAAGGTAATTGGGGTCGACGACGTTGCCCTTCGACTTCGACATCTTCGCGCCGTCCTTGATCACCATCCCCTGGGTCAGAAGGTTCTTGAAAGGCTCCCTCACGGCGACAAGGCCCAGCTCATTGAGGACCCTGTTGAAGAACCGGGAGTAGAGAAGATGGAGCACGGCATGTTCTATACCGCCGATATACTGGTCCACGGGCATCCAGTAATCAACCCGCTTCTTATCGAGCGGCCCGTCGAAATCCGGGCATGCATACCGCAGAAAGTACCACGATGATTCGACAAACGTGTCCATCGTGTCCGTTTCCCGCCGCGCTTTCGCCTTGCAGACAGGGCATTCCACCTCGTAAAAGGCCGGGTGGTCGGCAAGCGGGGAACGGCCTACCATCTTTATCTCGAGGTCCGTCGGGAGCACCACGGGGAGGTCGGCCTCGGGCACGGGGACCGTGCCGCATTTCTCGCAGTAGATGATGGGAATGGGTGCCCCCCAGTATCTCTGGCGCGAGATGCCCCAGTCTTTCAGCCTGTAATTGACCGTCCTGGTTCCCAGGCCCTTTTCCTCGAGATAGTCGATGATGGCGTTTATGGCTTCCCGGTTGTTCATCCCGTTAAAGTGGTCCGAGTTAACGAGCACCCCGTCGTCGACATAGGCGCAATCCATGGTGGCCGCATCGAGCGTCCTGTCTTTCGGCGTGATCGTCACGATGACGGGGATGTCGTACTCCTTTGCAAACTCATAGTCCCTCTGGTCATGGGCGGGCACCGCCATGATGGCGCCTGTCCCGTACTCCATCAGGACAAAATTGCCGACGTATATGGGGACCTTCACGCCGTTCAGCGGGTTGATCGCGTATTTCCCCGTAAAAACGCCCTCTTTTTCCAGGCTGATCTCGCCCCGGAAACTCCTGTCCTGCGCCTTCACCTTCTGCACAAACTCGCCGACGGGCCCTTCCTGGTCCGTGCCCCGCGAAAGCCCCAGTGTGAGCGGGTGCTCGGGGGCGAGCACCATGAACGTCACACCGTAAAGGGTGTCCGGCCGTGTCGTGAATATCGTGAACGGCGAGCCGTCCTCCAGTGTGAAGTGCACCTCCACGCCGTAGCTCTTGCCGATCCAGTTCTTCTGCATGCTCGTGACCTTTTCCGGCCACCCCGGCAGTTTATCGCAATATTCGTAAAGCTCGTCCGCATATTGTGTAATGGCGAAAAACCACTGCGTGAGCTCCTTCTGGATAACCTCTTCGCCGCAACGCCAGCAATTCCCGCCCTCGACCTGCTCGTTCGCGAGAACGGTCTGGCATTTCGGGCAGAAATTGACGGGCGAGCTCTTGCGGTAAACGAGGCCCTTTTCGTACATCTTCAGGAACATCCACTGTTCCCACCGGTAATAGTCGACGCTGCACGTGGCGATCTCGCGCCTCCAGTCATACCCGAAACCGAGCCTTTTCAACTGCCGGCGCATATAGCCGATATTCTCGTACGTCCACGTGGCGGGCTGGATGCCCCTTTCAATGGCGGCGTTTTCCGCGGGCATGCCGAATGCGTCCCACCCCATCGGGTGGACGACGTTCAGGCCCAGCATTCTCTTGTACCGGGATATGACATCTCCGATCGAGTAGTTGCGCACATGTCCCATATGGATGTTCCCGGATGGATAGGGGAACATCTCAAGGAGGTAGAATTTCTCCTTTGCGGGGTCCTCGTCGACATCGAATGCCCGGTTGTCTTCCCAGAATTGCTGCCATTTCTCTTCGATCGCGTGCGGTTCGTAGGGATTCATCTTCAATTCTCCGAATGTTCGTGTACCTGGTCTATTTCTCCTGCATCGCGCGTATGCGGAGCCGCAGTGCATTGCAGCGTATAAAGCCCCCGGCATCTTTCTGGTCATACACGGTGTCCGTATCGAACGTTGCAAACTCTTTCATGTAAAGCGAATTGTCTGATTTTCTCCCGACCACGCTGCAGTTACCCTTGTAGAGCTTGACACGCGCCGTACCGTTGACGACGGACTGTATCTCGTCGGTCAGCGCCATCATCGCCTTCATCTCGGGGGAATACCAGAAACCGTAGTAGATGAGCTCGGCGACCTTCGGGATGAGGCCGTCGCGGATGTGCATGACCTCGCGGTCAAGCGTGAGCGTCTCGACGGCGCGGTGGGCCGCATGAAGGACCGTGCAGCCCGGGGTTTCGTAGACACCGCGCGATTTCATCCCGACGAAACGGTTCTCGACGATATCGACACGTCCTATGCCGTTCTTCCCGCCGATCTTGTTGAGGTGGTCGACAATGCCGAATGCCGACATTCTTTCACCGTCGATGGCCACGGGGACGCCCTTCTCAAATGTGATCTCAACGTATGTCGGTTTGTCCGGCGCCGCTTCGGGCGATACCGTGGTCAGGAACATGTCCTCGTTCGGCTCCGACCAGGGGTCTTCCAGGACACCCCCCTCGTAGCTGATATGCATGAGGTTGCGGTCCATGCTGTACGGTTTCTTTTTCGTTACCGGAACGTCTATGTCGTGCTTCTTCGCGTAGTCTATGAGATCGTCGCGGGACGTGAACTCCCATTCGCGCCACGGTGCTATGATCTTTATGTTCGGCTCCATCGCGTAGAATGTCAGCTCGAAGCGGACCTGGTCGTTTCCTTTGCCCGTTGCGCCATGGCACACGGCATCGGCGTTCTCTTCACGGGCGATCTCAATATGCCTTTTTGCGATGAGGGGCCGCGCGATCGATGTGCCCATGAGATAGTTCCCTTCGTATATCGCATTCGACCTGATCGCAAAAAATATAAAATCCCGCGCGAATTCCTCCCGAAGATCTTCGATATAAACCTTGGACGCGCCTGTCTTTATCGCCTTTTCCTTAAGCCCGACCAGTTCCTCTTCCTGGCCGACGTCAGCGGCATACGCTACGACCTCGCAGTCATATACGTCCTTGAGCCATTTGACAATGACCGATGTGTCGAGCCCTCCTGAATAAGCAACAACCACTTTCTTAACTTTTTTCATCCTGACCTCCGTTTTTATTCGGCGGGAGCCGTCGCCGGGCCCTTGAGAAGCCACTCAAGAAGCGCCTTCTGTACGTGCAATCTGTTCTCCGCCTGCGTGAATATGACATCGCTGAACCGCTCGAAGACGTCATCGGTTATTTCCTGCCCCCTGTACGCCGGCAGGCAGTGCATGACGATCGCATCACGATGCGCCGCTTTCAGCAATCTATCATCTATCTTATACCCTTTGAACGCTTTTTTCCGGGACGTCTTTTCCTTTTCCTGGCCCATGCTGACCCATACATCGGTGTATATCACGTCGGCGTCCCGCACGGCCTCTTTCGGGTCGTCGGTGAGCACAAAATCGGGGTTCTTCGAAGCCATAACGACAAGTTCCCTGTCCGGCCCGTATCCCTTCGGCGCGGCGATCGCGAACGGCGCCTTGAGGAGTATCGCCGCCTCGAGCCATGAGTTTGCCACGTTATTGCCGTCACCGATGTAGGCGACCTTCACGTTCCGGGGGTCGCCTTTATATTCCCCGATCGTGAAAAGGTCGGCGAGTATCTGGCAGGGGTGCAGCTGGTCGGAAAGGCCGTTGATGACCGGCACCGTTGCCCATTGCGCAAGATCGTCGACAATGCCCTGGGCAAACGTCCGGACCATGATCCCGTGGACATACCGGCTTAAGACCCGTGCCGTATCCTGGATGGGCTCCCCCCGGCCGATCTGGGTTTCAGTCGGGCTCAAGAAAACGGCATGTCCGCCAAGTTCCTGCATTCCGATCTCAAATGAAATGCGCGTGCGGGTCGACGCCTTCTCGAATATCATCGCGAGGTTTTTGCCCTTGAGCGGCTGGTACGGTTTGCCCTTGCGGCGCAATTCTTTGATGCGTTTTGCCCTTTTCAACAGGTGATCGCATTCCTTTTTGGTAATGTCCAGCAGTCTTGTAAAGTCCCTTTTCACGGTCCCTTCCTTTCGAATATCCTGTCCGCTATCTCGAGAAAGATGTCGATCTCCTCTTTCCTGACAATGAGCGGCGGGACAAGGCGCAGGGTTGTCCCCTTCGTGCAGTTCAGAATGATCCCTTCATGGAGGAATTCCCGTGCGACCGCGTCGCCGTCGAGCGTAAGCTCGATGCCCCGTATGAGGCCGAGTCCCCGTATCTCGACGATGAACGGGAATTTTTTCTGGAGGGCTATCAGTCCCTGGTAAAGGTACTCGCCGGATTCAACGGCATTCCTGAGAATATTGTCGTCAATGATAGTGTTGAGGGTTGCGAGCACGGCAGCCGATGCGAGCGGGTTCCCGCCGAACGTTGAGGCGTGCGTGCCGGGCACGAACGCGGACATTATTGCGTCGGTCGCCACGATGGCCCCGACCGGGAAACCATTGCCGAGCGCCTTCGCAAGGCTCATAATGTCGGGTTCGATCCCGAAATGCTCATATGCGAAAAACTTCCCTGTTCTGCCAATGCCCGTCTGGACCTCGTCGAGAACAAGGAGAATGTCCTTTTCTTTTGTAAACTCACGAAGCTGCCGGATATAATCCTTATCCGCGACATAAACCCCGCCTTCCGCCTGGATGAGCTCGAGCATCACGGCGCACGTCTTTCCGCTGACCGCCCCCTTGAGCGCATCGATGTCATTGAACGGGACGTGAGTGAAACCCTGCGTCAGGGGCTCGAAGCCCACGCCGAACTTCTTCTGGCCCGTTGCAGCAAGCGTGTTCACCGTCCTGCCATGGAACGAGTTCTCCATGCTGATGATCTCGTGCCGGCCCTCACCGTATTTGTTCCAGGAGTACCTCCGGGCGAGCTTGATGGCCGCCTCGTTCGCCTCCGCGCCGCTGTTGCAGAAAAACACCTTGTCGCCGAAGGAGTTCTCGACGAGCATTTCGGCGGCCTTGATCTGCGGCTCCATGTAGAACAGGTTTGACACATGGAACAGTTTTTTTGCCTGTGCGGTCAGCCCCTCGACAACCTTTTCATGGGCATGGCCGAGGTTGCATACAGCGATACCTGCGAGGAAATCGAGGTACCGCCGCCCGTTGACATCCCAGAGCCAGCATCCCTCTCCCCGCGAGATCGCGATCGGGAACCGCGTGTATGTGTTCGCTATGTATTGCGCTGCCTTCTTGATAAGATCTTCCTGCATCCTTTAATCTCCTATTATCTCCGTGCCTATCCCTGAATCCGTAAAAACCTCGAGCAGGATCGCGTGGGGCACCCGCCCGTCGACGACGTGGGCCTCCCGGACCCCCGCCTTCAATGCATCGGTGCAGCATGTTACCTTCGGGATCATCCCGCCCGTCACAACATTGTCATCGATAAGTTTCTCTATCTCGGACCTCTTCAGCACCGAGATGAGTTTGCCATCCTTGTTCATCACACCCTCAACGTCTGTCAGGAGAATGAACTTTCCCGCGGAAAGGGCCGCCGCAATGCTTCCCGCCGCGGTGTCGGCGTTTATGTTGTACGCCTTTCCGTCCACCCCGTCCGCTATCGGGGCAATGACGGGAATGTAGCCATGCCGCGAGATGTCTTTGATAATCGCAACGTCGACGGAGACTATCTCTCCGACAAGGCCCACATCTTTCCCTCCCACCTGCTTCGCAACGAGGAGCCTGCCGTCCTTGCCGGACAGGCCGATCGCCTTGCCCCCCATGTCGTTTATATTCTTCACGATCTCCTTGTTCACGCTTCCCGAGAGCACCATTTCGGCCACCTGCAAAGTCTTCTCATCGGTGACGCGCAGGCCGTCGACGAACCGCGTCGGTATCTTAAGGTCCTTGAGGAGCCTGCCGATCATCGGCCCGCCCCCGTGAACGATCACGGGATTGATGCCCACATATTTCAGGAGAGCGACGTCCTTGGCAAACTCCTTTTTCAGGGACTCCTCTTCCATTGCCGCGCCGCCGTACTTGATGACGAAGATGGAGCCGGCAAACTTGCTGATATAGGGAAGGGCTTCCAGCAGCGTCTGTATCTTCTCGCTCATCGTAAACACCCCGTTTTACGTAAATTTTACAGGATATACCTGCTCAGGTCCTCTTTGTCGAGGAATTCGCCCAGCTTTTCCCGGACGTATGCCCTGGAAACATCTATCTTCTGACCTTTCAGGTCCGGGGCCGTGAACGATATATCGTCGAGGAGCTTCTCCATCACCGTGTAAAGCCTGCGGGCGCCGATATTCTCGGTCATTTCGTTTATGCGCTGGGCTATGTCGGTTATCTCCCGTACCGCCTCCTCCTGAAATTCGAGGTCGACATCCTCCGTTTTGAGAAGCGCCTTGTACTGCTTGATGAGGGCATTGTCGGGCTCCGTGATGATCCGGTAAAAATCGTCCCTGGTGAGGGCGTCGAGCTCGACCCTGATCGGGAAGCGCCCCTGCAGCTCGGGGATAAGGTCGGCAGGCTTCGACATGTGGAACGCACCCGCCGCGATGAAAAGGATATGGTCCGTTTTCACCATGCCGTATTTCGTCGTGACCGTCGTGCCCTCCACGATCGGGAGGATGTCCCTCTGCACGCCCTCACGGGACACATCCGGCCCGTGCCCGTGGTCCCGGCTTGCGATCTTGTCGATCTCGTCAAGGAAGATGATCCCCGACTGCTCCACCCGGTCGACGGCGTCCGATGTCACCCGGTCCATATCGATCAATTTTCGGGACTCCTCCTGGATAAGATGTTCATATGCCTCACCGACCTTCATCTTCCGTTTCTTCGTCTTCTGGGGAAGCATATTGCCGAACATGTCCCGAAGCTGCATGTCCATCTCCTCCATACCCTGGGAAGAGAATATCTCTATAATGGGAAGGGCCCTGTCGGGCACATCGAGCTCCACGGTCCTGTCATTCATGCCTCCGGCCTTGAAACGGGCGCGGATCTTTTCCCGCGACTGATCGGGGGTCTCTTCCCCGGTCTCATGTGAAATGCCTCGCCGCTTTGGTATGAGAAGGTCGAGTATCCTTTCTTCCGCCGCGAGCGTGGCTTTTTCCTTCACACGCTCATGTTCCTCTTTTTTCAGCATGTTGACCGAAAGCTCGGTGAGGTCCCTGATCATCGACTCGACGTCCCTGCCGACATAGCCCACCTCAGTGAACTTCGTCGCCTCGATCTTAAGGAACGGCGCATTGGCGAGCCTCGCGAGTCTGCGTGCGATCTCCGTCTTGCCGACACCCGTCGGCCCTATCATGATGATGTTCTTGGGGGCAACTTCGTCCCGCAGGTCTGCAGGGATCATCTGGCGTCGCCACCGGTTCCTCAGCGCGACAGACACGGCCTTTTTCGCCTTGTGCTGGCCGATGATGAACCGGTCGAGCTCCTCCATTATTTCTTTCGGCGTCAATTGTTTCATCAAAGTTCCTCTATGTTGATCCTATCGTTGGTATATATGCATATCTCCGATGCGATCGCCATCGCTTCCTTAACGATCTCGGCCGCCGAAAGCGGTGCGTGCTTGACAAGGGCCTTCGCCGCGGCCTGGGCATAGGCGCCGCCCGAGCCTATCGCCGCAATCCCGTCGTCCGGCTCGATAACATCGCCGTTGCCGGACAGAACGAGGGTGTGCTCCCTGTCTGCAACGATGAGGAGCGCTTCCAACCTGCGCAGGAGCCTGTCGGTCCTCCAGTCCTTCGCCAGCTCGACCGATGCCCGCATAATATTGCCGTTGTATTGTTCGAGCTTCTTTTCGAAACGTTCGAAAAGAGTGAACGCATCCGCCGTTGCGCCTGCGAAACCGGCAAGGCATTTGTCCTGGTAAAGCCTCCGCACCTTTTTCGCAGTGTGCTTCATCACGGTCGCATTCAGCGTGACCTGGCCATCCCCTCCAATAGCAATTCCCCCATTGTGTCTGACGCACAAAACAGTTGTGGCTTCCATTTTTTACCTTCTTGGATGGGATTTGTCGTATATCTCCATGAGCTTGTCCATGGAGACGTGGGTATACCGTTGGGTCGTGGACAGCTTCGAATGGCCCAGCAATTCCTGGATGCCCCGAAGGTCCGCCCCGTTGTCGAGCATGTGGGTCGCAAAGGAATGCCTGATCCCGTGCAGGGCGAGGTTCTTGAAGAGGTGTGCCTTGATCTGGTGTTTTTTCATGATGCCGAGCAGGCCCCGGTACGTGAGCCTCTCTCCGCGAAAATTGATAAAAAGCGCCTTTTTCGCATTGAATTTCTCGATCTTGCCCGCCGCTTCCAGGTATGCTTCGAGCGCCTCTTTTGCCTTTTCCCCGAAGGGGACGATCCTTTCCTTTCCGCCCTTGCCCGTCACCCTCGCCCACATCCCTTCAAGGTGGAGGTCTTCCCGGTCAAGCGACAGGACCTCGCTCGCCCGCATCCCGGAGGAATACATCAGTTCGAAGATCGCCAGGTTCCTGATGTTGAGCCACCCTTCCTTCGGCAGGAAATCGAGAAAATGGAACATCTCGTCGATGGTGTAGAACTTGGGCAGGTGTTTCTCTATTCTCGGGCTCCGGATGATAAGGGCCGTGTTCTCATCGATATAACCCTTTTTCTTCATGAATCTAAAAAAAACCTTAATGGCGGATACCTTCCGTGCCAGCGACGACCTTTTCAGGTCCTTATACACTTCGACAATATAGGCGCGTATCGTATTATGATCAACGATCTCCTCAGTGCTTTTCTCGATAAACCTGACAAAATCCTCGATATCGCTGCGATACGCCCGCATCGTATTGTGAGCAGCCCCCTTCTCGTTGTCGAGATACTTGTAGAACTCCTTCGCGACAACCTTGATGGTCTGCTTGTCCATAGACCCTTATTGTATAATTTTCGGTGAAATAATCAAGGAAATTCCCCTGTTGTCGATATCGTGCGGACGGCACAGGGGACACCGGCAACGCCTTCGACACTATTGTCGATGGGTTGCAGGGAGGCTTCGACAAATTTTGCCCTCAGTGTGTCTGCAATAACATACACCCCTTCTCCTAAACCCCGGATATTACAAAATCCTCGGGGGCCGGTTGATTATGGCACGTTTGTTGCATAAAATAACAATGTGCCCGACAGGAAGCAATGATGTACGAAAGGCATGTCCTGTAATGGACGCTTGATGCAACATACAGGGCTTAAACAGGCATATCCGAGGCTATTCATGCCTCACGAGGGTTCTGGGGTTACCCCTTCCTCCCCTGAACCCTCCCCCTTTAAAACCGGTAAAACGTAAGGCGCGAGACATAAAAAGTAAAGGCAAAAAACTGCCCTGAGACAAAGACACTGGATCCCGGCTTTCGCGGGGATGACGGCGGGGAGGGGGCTGACTGTCCTGCATGATCGGAACCAATACAGGATGACGGCAGGGTTGTGGGTCTTAGCCGGGATGATGACAGTCTTTGGTTTCTAACGTGGAACGTGGAACCGTCTTTTACTTTCTTTTCAGTACCAATCGTATCGGCGCGCCCATGAAGCCGAAATGCTCCCGGAGGCTGTTTTCCAGGTATCTGCGGTAATGGTCCGGTACGAGACGCGGGTGGTTCGAGAAAAGGACGAATGTCGGCGGCAGGGCCTTTGCCTGGCTGGCGTAGAATATCTTTACCTGCTTCCCCTTCTGGTAGGAGATGCCGTGACGGGCAGCGATCTCCGCAAATGCGTTGTTGAGCTGGGCCGTGGGTATGCGCGTTGTGAGCTGCTCAAATACGGCAAGGTCAGTTTTCAGGACATCATCGATGCCCATTCCGTACTTCGCGGAAGCGAAAACCACGGGGGCAAAGGATGCGTGGGGTATCCTGTCATAGATCATTTCCCTGTACTTTTCATGGGTGAACTGCCTGTCCACCAGGTCCCATTTATTGACAACGATACAGAGCCCCTTCCCGCGCGAGATTATGAGGTGGGCAATGCTGCCTTCCTGGTGCCCCGGACCTTCGGAGGCGTCAATAATAAGGTTCACGACGTCGGCGCGCTCGATGCTCCGGACAGCGCTCGACACCGAGTATTCCTCGACCTTCTCATAGATCTTTCCCTTCTTCCGCAGACCGGCCGTATCAATGAGCGTGAGCTGCTTTCCCTGGAAAACGATGCCGGAATCCACCGAATCGCGCGTTGTTCCCGGGATATCGCTCACGATCATCCTTTCCGCGCCGAGCATACGGTTCGCAACCGACGACTTCCCCGTGTTCGGTTTTCCGACGAGGGCTATCCGTGTGGCCTGCAGCGGTTTGGGAATTTCGGCCCCTTCCTCTTCTTCATGTCGTATCGCCGAGCATATGTCATCGAGCAGGTCCCCGATCCCGAGGCCGTGCGTCGCGCTCACAGAATAGAACTTATCCGCTCCGAACTCGTAGAATTCGATAAGGGAGTCTTCCCGCTTTTTGGAATCGACCTTGTTGATGACATAAAAAACGGGCTTGTGCACCTTCCTCAGCATCCGTGCGATATCGCGGTCTGCCGGCATCAGGCCCTCCTTGCCGTCGAGAAGAAATATCACGGCATCGGATTCTTCAAGCGACGCCTCGATCTGCTTCATGATCAGCCTCGAAAACCCGTCCTCCTCGGACGAGGAGAAACCGCCGGTATCGACCAGGAGGCAGGCGCGCCCGCCCATCTCAAACGTTCCGTAGTTCCGGTCGCGCGTGACGCCCGGGGTATCTTCCGTTATTGCCTTGCGATACCCTATTACCCGGTTGAAGAAGGTGGATTTGCCGACATTCGGCCTGCCGACGATGCTGATCAGGCGTTCTTTTCTAGTCATGGTACCTCAAAAGTAAGCTTAACAAGAATCCCGCGCAGGGCAGGACCGATATTGAATACAGGGCCGCCGGCACACCGAAACGGTCCGCAACGAAGCCAAGGATGGTCACCCCGATGCCGCCGGTCCCGATCGCAAATCCTACCATGAGACCGGAGGCGATGCCAAGTTTGCTCGGGAGGAGCCGCTGCGCCATCACGATGGTCACCGAAAATGTCGACACAAGGATCATCCCCTGTGCCCCGAGAACAACGAAGAGGAGCGCCCCGTTCTGCACCGCGGGGATAAACATCACCGGAAGGGTGATCGTTGACAGGAGCATTGACGCTCTGACAAACAACCGGTGCCCGAACCGGTCCGCAATAGGGGCGCCGATCAATGTGCCTACGGCACCGCAGAAGAGAAAGGTGAAGACAAGTTTGCCCGCAAACAAGGGGCTTCCCTTGAGATAGTCGATATAATAAAACGGTATGTACGTAACGAGGCCGATTTGCGCCCACGAGCGCATGACGACGATCAGTATCACCATGCCGAGCGAAACATACACCGTGATGGGGACCTTCACGGCATCCAGCTTCGACCGTTTCTCGTGGTCCTCGACCGGCATCCTGATCGCCCTTTTGTTCGCGACAACAAGAGCGGAACATAAAACGGCCGGTACGATGATGACGGGAAGAGCGGAAAAACCGTAATAATTCACGATGTACATGGCGAGGATGGGGCCCAGGGAAAACCCGAGATTCCCACCCACGGAGAAGAGCGACATTCCGGTTGCGGCCCGCTCACCGGTAAAGAAGTAAGCGGTCTTATATCCCTCGGGGTGGTACGACGCCACACCGAGCCCGCTTACGACAACAAGACCGAGTATAAGCAGAAAGGATGGGGAATACGCCAGCAGGGCAAAACCTGTCCCGGCTGCAAGCAGCCCCGTCGGCAGAAGGAAAGACATCGTCTTTCTGTCCGAAACGTACCCGAAAACGGGCTGAAGGATGGACGACGTAAAATTAGATGCCATCAATATAAGTCCGGTCATGGCGTAACTCAGCCCAAACCTGTCTTTCAGGAACGGCAGGACTGCGGGGAGAGCACCCTGGTATATATCCACCACCAGGTGCCCCAGAGACAGAATGAGAAGGACCCTGAGATTAAAACGTTTCATTTTCGATGATGTCCCTGAAGCGCATGAGGACGCGGCAGGTGGCACCCCAGATCCTGTCACCATTGAAATGAAACGATGTCCACCCGCCTCCCCTGCTGGCCGGGGAGAACTGTTCGTCTTTCAGGTAGCTGTATGGGAGAAAGATAAGGTATGCGACCTCGCGGGGATTGGTGATGAATGTGTACGGCGCGTGAATGATCCCGACATGCGGCGTGATGACAAAACCGGTGTACGTCCACGAATCGTCGAGGCTGCCGATGATCTCGACAGATGCCGGGTCGATCCCGATCTCTTCCTGTGACTCGCGGATTGCGGTCGACCTGAGGTCCCTGTCCCCCGGCTCGAACATGCCCCCGGGGAAAGACACTTCACCTTTATGATGCCGGACCGTTTCCGTCCGCTTCGTGAGCACGGTGAACACGTCCCCGTCCCGCTCCAGCAGAAGGACGGCCACCGCTGCGCGGATATCGTCACGGGCGGGTATCCGGGACGGCGTATGATCAGCAATGCATTGTCTGATGGTACCAAGCATCCGGTATTGTAACGCGAAGGGCTCCCTAAATCAATTCCGTACCACGGGGGCCCCGAGATGCGCCGATCAAAAAACATTTTACTCGGTGCATATTTTGTGTAAAATGATAGGGGATAAAAGACAGACAGTCACGGTTTAAAGCTATCTCTTCGGAGGAAAGAAAGCGATGAAAAAAAAGGAAGGAACGCCCGACCTTCGACCGAAGCTGGTTACCGACGCCATCAAGAACGTTGCCGTACTTCTCAAGGAAAAAGGGTACGGACCTGATAAAGCCGTGATCGAGGAAGTGGTCAACCAGGCGATCGACGAATACGTCGAGCAGTGGTACGAGGTCTCGCTCGAAGCGATAGAGCTCAAGGACGGCGAAGCCGATTTTGTGACCGACGAAGAGATAGATGACCCCGACCTGATAGAGGAAGCCAGGCTCAGGATCATCAAGGAATTATACGAAGAACCTCCCGAGGATTTTTACCGGAACATCGCTGAGAGCATCATGGACTCTCAGTGATCCCCGTTAGTATCTTTCTTCTTTGAAGCCGCAGCATTGTTATCATGATTCTCGTCTTTTTTCTTCTCCATCGCCTCGGAGATCTCTGTCAGGCGTTTCTCTACGAGATAGTTGATCGTGCCTTCCGGGTATGTGCCGTCAGCCTGCAATTCACCGGCCTTCATACCGGTCAGGACCTCGAGCCCTTCCTCCATCGTGTCAATCGTGTATATGACGAACAACCCCTTGCCGACCGCTTCACGCACATCTTCGCTCAGGACCAGGTTCCGTGCATTGCGCTTCGGGATTATCACGCCGTTCGAACCGTCAAGACCGCGCTTTTCGCACAGGTGAAAGAACCCTTCTATCTTCTGGTTGACCCCGCCTATCGGCTGGACGTCCCCGTTCTGGTCCATCGAGCCCGTAACGGCAAAATTCTGCTTGAGCGGAACGCCGCTTATACTGCTTAAGAGTGCATACAGCTCGGCGCATGTCGCGCTGTCGCCCTCGATCATTTCGTAGAGCTGCTCGAACGTAATGGACGCGGAAAGGCTGATCGGCTTGCGCACGGCATACTTCGCCCCGAGATAGCTCGTTATAATCAGAATGGCCTTTTCATGGATCTTCCCGCTCATCTTCGTTTCACGCTCCAGGTTGACAACCCCGGCACGGCCCACATACGTCTTCGCGGTTATCCTCGAAGGCCTTCCGAAGGAGTAATCACCAATATCGAGGACGGCCAGGCCGTTAATCTGGCCTACCTTTTCGCCCCGGCTGGCGACAATGATCGTGTCGTCGAGCGTCATCTCCCGGAGCCTCTCTTCGATCCCGTTGACCCGCTCGATCTTTTCCTTTAACGCCCGGGTAACATGCTCCCCTTTAACGGTATCGCCTCCGTCCTTTTTCGCCCAGTAATGGGCCTCCCGGATAAGATCGGCGATATCGCTGAAGCGCGTCGAGAGTTTGTCCTGGTCGTCCGCAAGCCGCGAGCCCATCTCGACCAGCCGCGCAACGGCCGTGTTGTCGAACGGCAGCAGGCCCTCCTCTTTCTGGCAGTGCGCGACATACATGGCGTACTTGCCCATATTCTCCCCGGTCCGGTCCATCCGGCTGTCAAAATCAGCCTTGACCTTGAACAGTTCACGGGAATCGTCGTCGTACGCGCGGAGCATATAGTAGAGGTAAGGGTTCCCGACAAGGACGACCTTGGCGTTAAGCGGGATGGCCTCGGGCTTTAAACCGGCTGTCGTGATCATCCGGTATTGCTCAAGGACGTCCTCGACGCGAATCTCCCTGTTCTTCAGGGCCCTCTTCAATGCCTCGTACGAGAACGGGTTCTTGAGAAGCTCCAGGGCGTCGACCACGAGATACCCGCCATTCGCCTTGTGGAGGGAACCCGCCTTGATCATCATGAAATCCGTCGAGGCTATACCGTACTGCACCCGGTATTCCATGCGCCCGAAAAGGTTGGGATACGTCGGGTTGCTTTCATAGACGACCGGTGCGCCCGTAGAGTCCCCGTTGTTGACGAAGACATTGACCGAATAGCGCCCGAGGCTGCTTTCCTGCTTCGGCATCTTCAGGAACGGTATCGGCGACGCCGCCTCTTCTGTGGCCTTGAAATCATCGAGGTGTCCCAGTATGTCCTCTTTGACATCTTCCAGATATTTTACGACCTTTTCCTTGTCGGCCCATTTCTTCCGGATAGCATCGATCAGCGGGCCGACAAGGTCCATTGCAACCATCCTGTCAAGCCGGGTCACCATTTCCCCAACGATCTTTTCGGCCTCTCTCAGGATGCGGACGACATCGTTCAATTTCTCCTGAAGGAACCGTCCGGTCTCCTCGATCTTCTTCTTCGCCTTGGGGTCGAGGGCCTCGAACTCCTCTTTCGACATCATATCGCCGCCCTCTTTGATGGGAACGATGAGAACCCCCGTCGGGGTCCTTCTTACCGTAAAGCCCCTCTCCTTTGCCTCGGAATCGAGGCGCGTCAGGTATTCGGTCTGCTTTTGCTGGAACTCCTCCATGATCTTGTTCTTCTGCGTTTCATACTCCTTCGATTCGAAGGCCTTCGGTATCTCGACCTTGAGGGACCTGACCATCTCATCGATCTCTTTCTGAAACACAACCCCTTCACCCGGCTCTAAGGAGAGCGCTATCGAACTGTCCGGGTCCTTGAAATTGTGAACGTAACACCAGTCTGCAGGGGCCTTTTCGTCTGCGGCCTTTTTCTCCAGCATGTACATGACCGTGGACATCTTGCCCGTGCCGCTTTCGCCGATGGCGAAGATATTGAAACCCTGACTGTCCATGTTGAGGCCGAAATCAAGCGATTTTAGGGCCTTGTCCTGCCCTATCGTCATGGGCAGCTCGACGACCGCATCGGTCCGGTCGAACGTGAAGGACCCGGGATCGCATCTTCTGTACAACTGTTCAGCATCTAACTTGGTTATCACAGCCTGCCTCCTGATTCGTATACTCTCATACGCGTGGACCGCTATTTAAAAATAACATGTCAACCGCAAAAAACAAGTTTCAGGTTCCAGGTTTCGCGCTGCAGGCGAGGAAAAACTTTTCATTTTTATCGCATCCAGCTCCCGCCGGTTACGCACAGGGTCTGCCCCGTCATGTACTCGCCTTCGTCCGAAGCAAGAAAAAGGGCGGCATTCGCCACGTCCTCAGGGGTACCTTTACGCGGGTACGGGATCTCCTCGTACATACGCTCTATTTCATCCTGCGGGTATATGTGCGGGATGAACTCGTTGAAAATGAAGCTGGGAGCGATCGTATTCGCGGTTATGCGGTACGGGGCGACCTCCATGGCAAGGCATCGCGTAAAGGCCATAACGCCGGCCTTTGCGGCGGCATAGTGCGCATGGCCTGCAGCAAGCCCGCGGAAGCCCGCGACAGACGTAACGCTTATTATCCTGCCGAAATTCTGCCGCGTCATGGCGGGGATCACCGCGCGGCAGCAGTAGAAGGTCCCCGTGAGCGTCGTCGCGATGACGAGGTCCCAGACATCGTCCGCTATGTCGGCAACGCGCGCAGGGCGGTTGGTCCCCGCATTGTTGAACAGGATATCGACCCGGCCGAACGTGTTCAGCGTAGCCCCGACCGCGCGGTCCACGTCAGCCCTGTCGGTCACGTCACATTTGAGGCCCAGCGTTCGTGTGTTATATTCGCGGGCAATATCTTCTGCCACGATCTTCGCCCGCTCCTCGTGCAGATCGGTCACGACAACGGACGCCCCTTCCCTCGCCATCGTCCGTGCGGTTGCCTGCCCGATCCCCGCACCGGCGCCAGCGGTCACAAGGGCGATCTTGTCTTTCAGTCTCATGGTGTGCTCTCCTTCGCCTAATGATACAAAATCGCGGCGCGGATGCTCAAGGGGAAAAGTGCCTGTAAATGCCCGCTTCTCATGCATATCGTTAATATGGTATAAAGGGACTACATCAGGAAACCGGGGGCGGATACAACCGTGGCGAAAAAAAAGCATCGTCTGCGCAACATCGCGTTACTGTCCGCGGTGTCCTTTGCCATCGCCGCGGCCATGTTCCTTTTTGACCTCCTCGCGGCCTACGAGAACAAATCGTTTGACCTTTTTTCGCGGTACTTGAACCCCGAAAGGGGGTCCGACCGCGTGGTCATTATCGAGATCGACCAGCAATCCATCGATGCGCTGAGCGCCGAGAACATCACCTGGCCCTGGCCCCGGCAGGTCTACGCTCCGATTATAGAGTTCGTCTCACGTGCCGACGCCCTCTTCGTCGATATCCTGTACACCGAACCTTCATCGTACGGCGAGGAGGACGACAGGATACTCGGCGACGCTATAGCGAAGGCATCGAATGTCTATCTGCCTTTTTTCCTCTCGATGAACGAGAAGCCCCTGGGGCCCGAAGACATCGCGTACCTGAAACGTTTTGCTTTACCGGGAGAGATCCCTGCGGGTGCCGCCTACCGGTCCGCAGTGATCCCCATAAGCCGGATAAGGACGGGCGTCAAGGGAGCGGGGAATGTCGCAATCTCACCTGACACCGACGGGGTGTACCGGAGGGTCCCGGTTACCTTTCGGCTCACGGATATGACGCTGCCGAACCTCGTCTTCTCTTCGTTCATCAATACGGGCGCCTGCACGGTGGCATCCAGCAGGCTGATGCTCGGGAAGCGTCCCCTCCCGCTCACCGAAGGGAAACTGCTCCTGCGTTTCCCAAGCGGCAGAAGCCCTTACCGGGCCATACCCGTGATCGACATACTCGAGGCGTACCGCGCGGGAAGGAAGACGGGTATTACACCCGATGAGTTCAAGGGAAAGGTGGTCTTTCTCGGGATGACCGCCCCGGGGCTTCTCGACCTCAAGGCAACGCCCACAATGCCGGTATCCACAGGGGTCCACATCAACGCGGCGATGTTCGAGAACCTCGAATCCGGGACGTTCATGCGCCCGGTCCCTTACACGGTTGTCCTTGCTGTGATGCTGTTCATCTGTATCTTCATCACGTCCGTTGTCATCAACTACCACACGATAGGCAAGAACCTGTCTGCCTTCTTCGGGGCGTTCGTCATTGTCATCGGCGTTGCGGCGCTGTTGTTTTCAAGTCTGTATTACCTGCCGACGACATACCTCATGATAACCGCCATCGCGAGCTTTCTCCTTGCCGCTGCTTTCAGCTATGCGGTTGAGGGAAGGGAGCGGATGTTTATAAAAAGGACGTTTTCCCAGTATATGGACAAGACCATCGTCGACTATGTCCTTCAAAACCCCGAGATCGTCAAGCCTGGCGGCAAGAAGGCCCGCGTTACCGTCCTTTTTGCGGACATAGCGGGATTCACGACCATTTCCGAACAGAATACGCCCGAAGATACAGCCCTCATGCTTCACAGGGTCCTCAATGAGCTTACCGAGGTCGTCATCGAGGAGAAAGGGGTCGTCGACAAATATATCGGGGACTGTATCATGGCATTCTGGGGAACGCCGCTCGCGCTGCCGGAGGATGAAGTCAACGCCTGCCGCGCTGCGCTGCGCTTTATCGAGGCAATTTACGGAATAAACGCCGTTTTTGCCCTGGAGGGGATCTCCCCGATAGCGATTCGGGTGGGGCTCCACACGGGAGATGCTATCGCCGGCAACATGGGCAGTATGCGCCTCTTTGATTTTACTGTCGTCGGCGATACGGTCAATCTTGCATCGCGGCTGGAGTCGGTGAACAAAGTGTTCGGTACGCGTGTTATAACAAGCGATCCGACGCTTGCGGGAACGCACGGGCTTTTCCTCACGCGCAGCCTCGGACCTATCGAGGTCAAGGGGAAATCCGAACCTGTCGTTATTTATGAACTCATGTCCGTTCAAGCCGATGCAACCTCCTCGGATGTGAGGAAGGCCGCGCTGTACACGGAGGCCTTTGCCCTCTACAGGGATGGAAAGTTCACAGAGGCCATACATCATTTCGAAACCGTGCTTTCCGAATTTCCCGATGACGGCCCGTCGCTTTTCTACAGGAAAAGGGCTGAAAACCTCAAAGGTGCTTTTCCTTTGACAAAAAACTGGGATATTATTAAAATGACGGAAAAATGAAGAGAACCCTAACATTTTCGACTATTTTTGTATTTGTTGCGTTGAGCGTGCTTGCTGAGACCGTGACCGTGATCACCAGGGACAATGCCATCCGTGAATACGCGAAGTTCTTCGCCCCGGTCAAGGCGAATGTCCGGTACAACGACAGGCTTGAGGTCCTGGCGACCCAGGGTGACTGGTATAAGGTCAAGTACGGCCCGTCGATCGGATACATCCATAAGAGCGCCGTGGAACAAAGGGTAGCCGCAATGTCCGCATCGTACCCGGGCAAGAGGTCTTCCGTAAGCCAGAGCGAGGCCGCGCTTGCCGGAAAGGGGTTCAATCCCCAGGTCGAAGCGTCGTATAAGAACCAGCACCCGGAGATGAAGTTTTATCTGGTGGACAGTATCGAACGTTACGTGGTCCCGGACCGTGAGGTAGCCCAGTTCATAACAAACGGGGGGTTGCGGCAGCCATGATGAGGAAATTGAGCCTGTTCCCCGCCGTGTTTGTCATGCTCGCCCTGTTCGCTTCGTGCGATACGACCGGCTTCGGGAACATCTCGCAGCATATCGGGACGGCTATGACCGCCGTCGACGCCACCTCAAGCGCCGCCCGCCCGATCTCGGAAGAAGAGGAATACTATGTCGGGCGTGCCGTAGCGGCCAAAATACTCGGCACTTACAAGCTGTCGACCGACGCGCACCTGACCCGGTATGTCAACCTGATCGGCAGAACGGTCGCGCTCGGCTCGGACAAACCGTACACGTATGGCGGCTATCATTTCGCAGTCCTCGATACGCCGGAGATAAACGCCTTCGCCGCACCCGGCGGGACCATCTTCATCACCGCGGGCATGGTCCGGACAACAGCGAACGAGGATGAGCTCGCTGCGGTCCTTGCCCACGAGGTCGCTCATATCGGCAAGCGCGACGGCATCGCTGCGATCAAGAGCGCACGGTGGACACAGGCCCTGACGCTCATCGGGACGACTGCCGCCAAGAATTACACGTCATCGGAGATATCCCAGCTGGTAAGTATTTTTGAAGGAAGCATCGACGATGTCTTCAAGACTCTCGTCGTGAACGGGTACGGCCGGTCCCAGGAATACGCCGCCGATGAAACGGCAGTTATGACACTCGCCAGATGCGGGTATGATCCGAAGGCCCTGGTCTCCTTTCTCAAACGCCTCGAGCAGCGGGGGAAATCGTCCGGCGGGGGGATCATGCAGACACACCCCGGCACCGCAGACAGGATAGACAACATCTCCGGGAAGATTCCGGCGACGGGCGCCATCCATCCCAGGGCGATCGAGGCCCGCACCGCGCGGTACAACCAGAGCGTGCGATAATCTTACAGCTTTCTTCTTAAATCGCTTCGAGGAGTTCCGGGTGCAAAAACTCTTTTTTTTCATTCTCTTCCTGATGGTCCCGGCCGCACTTTTCGGGGCCGCCGCCCAGTGCCCGCGCTACAGCGTCATGATGGAAGGCACGACGGTATTCATGGGCGTCTCCTACACGGAACGGGTATCAGCCCACAAGGTGGGGGCTGGCGCAGGCTACAACGGCCGCTGGAAGGTCGATCTTTTCGAGCAGGTGATAACATATCCCCGGCCGGTCGGAATGCCCATCTCCACCGATGATATCCACGATCTCGGCAACGGGGTCACGATGCGTTCCGTTTGCGTCTGCACGGGCAACAACATCATTACCTGCCGCAGCACATCAAACACGATGTTCCTCGAGGTCATCAACAACCAGGTGCGCATGGAACGCACCGTACCGTGGCACGGAAAGGTGACGGGAAACACAATGTCCTGGAAGTTTGACCTTGCGAGCCCGACCGAACCTGTTGTAACGGGGACTATCGCCGAGGCGCCGAAGGAACCCGTTGAGCTCACTATAATCGAGCCGAAAGACAGGGCCCGCTACGTCTATGGGATCTTGAACCCGACACTGGAATTGAAACTTGAAGCAAAGACCAAACCGGAGCATTATGCCGATTCGGTGGAATGGACCATCCCTGCAATGAACGGGGTCACGCGCACCATTCTTCAAGGGGCCCCGACAGGCCGGAAGCTTGATGTCATCTATAAGAATTTGCCGAAAGACAACGATCAGTTCGGAAAGAAAAAGGTGACTGCCACGCTCAAGGTGGGGTCATGTACCGCCACTGAAACCCGCGAGGTCAGGTTTTTCTTCCCGAGAGATGCGAAGAACAACCCCGGTGGTGAATACTACAACTGGTTTTATTACTGGAAGCAGACGCCTGCTGCAAAACCCTTTGGACAAACGATCAATATCGAGTTCGGAGGAACGCAGTTCGATGTATGCAAGGACTTTCACGTCCCGGCGATGTTCAAACCGGCCTATATGTACAAGACGATCCACATCTGCGACCTCACCGCGAAGCTCGATAACGCCTTTGCAATGACCTTTCCATCGGTAAAACGCAGCGTGCCAAAGACGGTAACGGTAAAAGAGTACAGAACGACACGCCATATCGATACATTCGCGGTCATAGTCCGCCACGAATATATCCATTTCAGCGCCTATCACAACTGGCGCCAGGGAAAGACCATGGCGCAGATGGAGGCGCAGGACAAAGACCTCGACGGCATTCCCGACCATCTCGAACCCGGCATGGAGTTCGACCCGGACAAATTCCAGACATACTGGGGCTGGGACCCGCAATGGAAGAAGATCGGGGGAGATGAAGAATTCCTCGCATACGAGGCGATGTACGATTATAAAGACGGCACGTACGACGCCTACGACTGGGCAAAACCGGGGAAAAACTGGCCTTAAGTCCCGCGCCGGGCCCCGCATATCCCTTACTTTCCGGTGTCAAATAATCCTATCTATTTAACGGGAAATTCCGTACACTAATTGCCGATAAAATTTTTACGAGAGGAAAGCGTACGTGGATAAGCTTTCAGACAAGAAATACCCTTCCGTACGGGACATCACCGACACAGAACGGATCAGCATGGTCAAAGAGATGTTTGCGACCGTCACGAAAAAATATGACTTTCTCAATCATTTCCTGAGCCTGAGGCGCGATGTCGCGTGGCGCCGGTTCACGTGCAAAAAGATGAAGTTCAGCGGCGCGGGCCGGCTGCTTGACATCGCATGCGGCACCGGTGATCTTTCTCTCGAAGCGGCGAAGAAGCATAGCAATGTCGATATCACGGGCATTGATTTCGTTTATGAAATGCTCGAGGTCGGGAAAAAAAAGATCGGGCATAAGGGCCTTGGGCGCCGCATTACCCTCATGCAGGCGGATGCCATGGAGCTTCCGTTCCGGGACAACTCATTCGACGTTGCCGCCGTTGCCTTCGGCGTCAGGAACATGCCGGACAGGGAAAAAGCCCTTCAGGAGATGCTCCGGGTCGTGGTTCCGGGAGGCTCCGTCATGGTGCTGGAGATGACCTTTATCCGGAACCGTATGTTTAAGATAATATACCACATCTATCTGAATTATCTCCTTCCCCGCCTTGCGAAATACTTCTCGCCCAATCCGGCCGCATATCATTACCTGGCCGATTCCATCATGAACTTCCCGAACCCCGACGCCTTCGCCGCTATGATGGAGGCAGCGGGAATGGTCGATGTCAGAAAATACCCGCTCACCTTCGGCGTGACGTATCTGCATACGGGCACGAAACCTCGGTAAAGAATACGGGCTATAGGCGATGGGCGATAAGGAAGCGCCCGGATGATGGGTGATGGGAAACCCGGGGTGAGAGTCCCGTTGCCTATTACCTGCTTTATCTCCAATGCGGCGGCAGCTTCCTGTTGCATTCATTGCCGGATGCTTTACACGTCTCGATTCCCCCGTCCGACGCGCATTTCCACTTGCACATTGTACCGGATGAGCTGTCGTTGTATGTGCCCGACAGGCCCGACCGGGCAACGGAGACGATGCGCTGGCAGACCAGGCCGCCCGATGCATCCCTGCCGCATCTATATGACTGTTGAGCAGCGCCTGCCGACGATGCCATGATTACAACAAGGCCTGCAAAAATAAGGGCCCATAGATGAAAACGTTTCACGCTTCCTCCCCTTCAGAATTTCCACCGTATTGTTTTGCAATAAGTGTTCCACGTGAGAAAGCGTAATTGACACGCCCGGGGCGAAATGATATAAGCGTTTGAAATATGGAACATTCCCCTTCCTCCGGCAACAATTTTATCATGACGACGTACCGCATCGAGAACCTCTCCGACTCTATTTTTGCCTTTTCCATGACACTCCTTGTCATGAATTTCACCTTCCCTGCCGGAGGGTTCCTGGTCAGCGACAGGCAGGTGACAGAGTTTTTCCTGAAAGAGATCTACAAATTCGACCGCTACGTCCTGACGTTTATCCTGCTCGCTATTTTTTGGATCAACCACCACCAGCAGTTCCATCACATCAAGCGCACCGATCGCCGTTTTCTCTGGATACAGATTGCAATACTTCTCTTCATTGTCATGGTGCCCTTTACCGCGGCATGGATGAGCGCATACAGCAACCTTCACATGACAAATCTCGTGTTCGACGCGAACCTTTTCATCCTCGGTTTTTTGTTCCTGGTAAGCTGGGTCTACGCCACGCACAAACGGAGGCTCGTGGAGGACAACCTGGACCGCCGGTTCGTCCGCCACGGCGTGATGCGGTCAATTATAAGCTGTTTTTCCGCCCTGGTCGCAATAGTTCTGGCCTGTTTTCATCCCGGGTGGAGCAACTATGCTTTTATTCTTACGCCGGTCCTGATGATGGTCGTGCCCCTCGATAAAAAGCGGCCGGCATCGTAGCCAAGCAGGAAACGTTTCCCGAGGCCGTGTACCGGCGGGCGCAGCAGAACCGGTCATTGAGCGGCGTCCCGGGTTTTCCCCCTGCCCCCCATAAAACCGTATCCCGTGCCGATCGCATCACACGCTATGTGATAGCTGCGCATGAGAAAGACCATCGCCGGTATTGCAATCACCGCAGGAGCCACGACAATAGCGACAAACAAACGGTAAATGAACCCGTACATTTCGCCTGCAACGGTGAAGACATCCAGGCTTCCGAGGGCCGCCGTGTCACTCGCAAGATACGCTTCGACCATGTTCGCCATGGCGGAGCCATCCGTGCACAGGCTAAAAGCTGATGTCAGGACGCTGAGGATGTTGACGGCAACGACCGGGGTCAGGGCAATGGCGAAGGCCCTGACGATATTCTCGAAAAACACTTCTCTGCGGGCATCGAAGGCCATATTGACAACCGAAAAAGGGAACGTGACGCAAAATACGGATGCCCGCACGGCGGCGCTTATGATAACGCCCGTAAAGGTGAACAGGAGCAGCGTATAAAAGATAAAACCGGAGATAGCCCCGATGTTGTCGGTGGTCAGATCCTTTACGATCTGCAGGATGCTGATCATGTTCCGGGCGTCTATATTGACGCCGATCCCGCAGGTGATCACGGCCATATACTCCGATACCGTATAGCTGACAGCCATCAAGAACCCGCCAAGGGCGGTATTGAAAAAGGCAAGACAGGCAAGCGGCGGTATCACCGGCAGAAGAAAGATCAATTGGGCGAGGCGCACCCTGATCGCATCAGTCCATTTTATGCTCTGTCCGGCAAGCGGGGACGCCTCTTTAACGGCTATCAACTGCCCGGACAGCTCAAGCGACCCGGAACTGCTCTTGAGCTCTTCTTTTATTGTTGCCAGGTTTTCAAATACGGCGTCATTCCCCATCTGCTCGAAACCGGCCGATATCACGATCCTGGGAAACGCCCCGATGAAGGTTCCCGGTTTGCCGTCAACCCCTGCGAGGTAGGGGACCGGTGTGCATAATGACGCGATGATCATGAACTTGCTCCCCTGGTCCTTCAGGTAGGGGACGATATTCTCCCATCCCCTCTTATAGGCTGTGAAGATAACGCGGGAAGAGCCCATTACAAACGCAATCGCGGTGACGATGGCAGCTACCTGCTGCTCCACCTGGGAAACGAGGCCTGCAGTTTGCACGAGAAGATCTGTCGGGTCCATAGCACCTCATTACGATACGGGGACAGCCGTTCGTAAGATGATATAGCATGATAACGAAAAAAAGGCCGGGCGAATTACCCCGGCCTCGCGGTTTTTCTGTGATCGAACGAAGGATCATCTCCGCAGCGTAAACCCGCGCGGCGGATTGCCGGGATGGGTGTCGCCTCCCTGCCATTTCCTTTTGATCACGATCGTCTTGCCGTCGTCATTCCACTGCACGTGGAACGGGTAGAGCGTTCCCTGTATCTCGTTATTGTTCGTACCGATCGCGAAGGTGGCCTTCGCGGTGATCGTACCGATGGCCTGAGACAGGCGCATATCCTGCATATACTGGTTTATGACCGTGGCATTCCCGAACGTTAAAATGACGGACGCCGTATTCCCCGATATTGATCCCGAAACGGGAATGCTGCCGCCGGGTGTCTGCATGGAGCCGCTTACGTTCGACCCGGATTGGTTCAAGGTCATCTTGCCGTTGAACCGTCCCTTGGAATCGACCGCGTTCCATGTCCCGTTCAGGGTAACGGGGGTAACGGGGACATTGCGGGATGTGTACGCCCTGCCGCTTGGGGTCGGCACCGGGGGCTGGGGTTTCGTTGTCTGGGCCGTCGTCGTGGCAGGCGTCTGTGTATTGCTCCCGCCCGACAGCGCTTCCATCAGTTCGCGAAAAGGATCGGGCTGCTCCCCTTTTTTATAAACGGTCACATTATGCGACGCCTGCGCCAGCTTGACCGGTTTCGGCTGGTATTTCATCCACAACTCCGCGGTGACATAGAAGGTCCCCGGAGCGGTTGCCGGCAGATTGACCGTATCCCGGGAGGCATACCGTCTCCCGTTGACCACCCAGCTGCAATAAAGGGCTGAAGAGGGGACGTTCGTGTCGCCGACGCTCGCTGAAAGCTGAATGTTCTGCCCTACCTCGGCTGAGGAAGGGCCGCTTACCGAGACGGACCCTTTTGCCGGGTCGGGCCCGGCGGCAACGAACGCATGGCGGGCTTCCCCTGCCCTGTGCCATTTTCCGGCCATTGCCTGCCATACCACCACCTGCACGACGTTCCGGCCTGCGCGTGCCACCTTGAGTGACTGGGTATCACCATTTCCGCCGAACCTCACACCGTCGACGGACCACACATAACTGTACGCGGGTTCGTTGTCGCTTCTGCTGAGCTGTGTTATCCGCGTTTTCAGGGATATTTCGTCACCCACCTTTGACTCTCCCGGCCCGTCCACCTGGACCGAGATCCTGCGGTCCCCGGCAACAACCCGATGCGTATCTTCGCCGACAAGGATCGACTGGCGCGTGTCAGGCCGCACCACATAAACCACCAGGCTCACATTATACGTTCCCGCCGTGACCAGCGTCCTTTTGAACTTTGTGCCAGAACCGAGGACCGTGTTGTTTCCCGTCAGCCGCCATGCATATTTGAGGGACGGCTTTATGGATTCGGCCGCTTCGATCTCCGATCCGAGCTCGATCGCATCACCCGTGAATGCCTGCTCAGGCCCCGTTATTGTCACCTTTACCCTCGGCTTGAGATTGAAGTCCACGGCCACGGGGACCGAAGCCGACTTTTCGTCCTTCGGCTTGACCGCGACCTTTTTCGATTCCACGCCGAAACCCGACGCCTCGGCGGTCATCGTATATGCCCCGGGAGGGACCTCGTCGAACCGTGCCTCACCGGAATCACCCGTCGTCTCCGGCGACCGTGACGACATCCGCACCGTGGCGTTCGCGACGGGGATCGATCCCGACTTGACCCGCGCAGCAACGATGCTCAGAATGGGCTCCAGGGTGACCGGGTAGCTGTCCTCCCGTGACGGGACCAGTTCAACGGTGTCCGTGTAGGCCAGGTAGCCGTCGGCCGTGACACGGACCGCATATTTTGCCGGTTTGACACCTTTCGCCGTTACCGTACCGTCCGCCCCCGTTGTGCCGCTCAGCCTCATCTCCGCTGTGAGCGTCACGTGCGCACCGCTGACCGGCTTTCCCGAACTGTCCCTGACCTCGATCTTGATCACCCTGAGGTTCGTCCTGGTCTTTTCGACCAGTTCCCGGTTCGCCTCATCCAGGTCTTTTTTGGTTATCCCTTCATCCGACGAAAAACTGTTGTAGCCCTGATGCTTATTCATCAGTTTTCCCCAGTCCTCCGTCTTTATACCGTTCCATGCACTGTTATCGAAGCTCTTGAAATTTCCCCCGGAACCCCCGTGCGCCCACAGGTCAAAAGAATAGGGCACACCATCGATTACGGCAACCGGAGCGACATGGTTTATGTTGACGTCAAAGATGTATCCCCTGTTCAGGGCCTGCCAGCCGTCTTTGTACCCGACAACGGAATGTATCTGGCCGGGGTCGAATCCCGAACCTTTGAGGGTTTCGGTCACGGCATCGTTAAGGTACCCGCATGTCGCCGCCTCACTGTTGCCATACCTGAGGGAAGCGTCAATACGACCGATCAGGGACGTATTGGGAGTGATCCCCCTGCGGTCCAACTCTTTCGCAACCTGGGAGGCAATATAGCGCGCCTTTTCAAGTTCACCGGCCGGCGCTGTCGCCTTCAACTGTTCGCCGAATTTCTTCCAGTCCGCGGGCGTCGGCACCCGGTCCTTCAGGCCCTGCGAATCTACCGGCTGATATCCATGATCTTTTCTGACATCGGTCGGCAGGGGGCGCTCCCCGCGAGAGTGCCCCGATGCGAAAATGAAGAGCATCGCCGTGATCAATGCCAGCATAACATAATTCACGAGTCTTCCCGCGCTGTTCCCGCCGTGGTGCCGTTCCTTCATGGTCCGTCTCCTGAATACTATTTCTGCAATTCTATTGGTCTGCGTCGGGATCGATAGGCCTGCCCGTCCGGTATGATACGCTTTTCATCGTCGCGATCAGCGTCCGGTCGCCTTCCTTATCCATATAAACAGTAAATATATAGGAACCCGTCCGCTTGTTCATGGAAAGGTTTTCGCCTTCCACGACCAGAAGCGAACCCGGCTCGGGGCTCGCATGATATGTGATGGAGCAATCGAGGGCTACCGAAACATTGTTCGTATTGTTCCCGAGCACCGAGAAGGCTGCGTCCGCAAGCGAATAGATCACGGCGCCGTGCGGCCTTCCGTAAAAATTGTGCATCGCCGGCCCGAGACGCATGTGCATCCTGACCGTCGTGCCGGTCAACTCATCGAGGACGATTCCGAGCGACCGGGCATACCCGTCGTCTTCAAACAACCGTTGAACTATTTCGCAATGCTTTTCCATGCCAACCTCTCATTACCCGTCAAGCCCCATCTTGCTTTCAAAATACATGGGCCTGCCGGTCAGGGGGTCCGGAAACTCAACCGAGCGCGCCACAAGCTGAAGCGGGCGTGAAAGGTCATCCTCTGCGGAAGGCTGCGTAACGGGATAGATCCGGTCATTGATGATCGGGATCCCGAGGGCTGCCATATGCACCCGCAGCTGGTGCTTTCTCCCCGTCAACGGCTCGAGCCGGTACCGGGCTATTCCATTCTTCGCTTCGATGACGCTTATCCGCGTATACGCATTCGGCGGTCCCTGCGCCTCGTCCATCCGGAAAAAAGGGTTCCCCGCGACTATCCGGCTCGCACGCTCAACCGGGAACCTCAGGCCCGGCACATCCAATGCCAGGGCCTCGTACATCTTGCGGACACTGTGCCTCTGAAACAACGATGCATATTTCCCCCTGCTTTCGAGGTCGTGGGAAAAGATAACGATCCCCGCGGTTTCCCTGTCAATACGGTGAAGGGGAACGAGGTCATCCAGCCCGAGCTTCCGCTTGAGGCGCACGAGAAGGGTTTCCCTCAAGTACCTGCCCGACGGGACCACGGGAAGAAAATGCGGCTTATCGGCGACCACGATACGTTCATCACGATACAGGACCGATTCTTCAAAGGGTATCGGAGCCTCTTCTTCGATTTCGCGATAATAAAATATGTAGCCTCCGGCGCGGCACCGGGAGTCCGGGCTGAGCCGCGTCCCGTTCTCGTCGACGACATTCCCGTTCCCCATCCGGGAGGTCCAGGTGTCTGCCGCAATCTTCGGGAATCTTCCGGTCAGGTATTCAAGGACCGTCCGGCTGGAATTACGCATGATCCTCAGGCAGCTCGGACCCACACCATTTATCGTCGGAAGCGGTTTTTTCATAACGGTCAACCCGTACATCAGCAACTTCGGTTTTTCTGACATGATTTTATCATAAGTGATACGCGCAGTGTTGTGATATGATACGTGTAAAAAAATCTTGTATAAGTTGCGTTTTGAATGGATAATCACAGAGAGGGTTCAGGCAGGTCCTTTGAAAAGGTCAACCCCCGAAGCTATGGACCGGCCGGGCATAACACCGGACACGACAATACGGAGGCAATACATCGATATGGTCAGCACCTTAAGATCGATAGCGATCGGGCTGACATTCCTGGTATTATTCACGGGGATGGCGGATGCCCAATGGGTATTTGTCGGGCGAAAGGCCCTCGGCAAAGTAAAGCAGCTCACGAGCGAAGCGGACAACTATCAGCAATCACTCGAAGCCGGGCAAAAGAATGTCCCGCAGCAGGGTTATGACGCCGCTACGGTGCTCCTTGAAGCACCGGCAAACAAGGTCTATGCGGCGGCGATCAATATAATGCAAAAGAACAAAGATATCCGGATCACCAAGAAGGATGACAGGGCCCTCTCGATCGAATTCACACACGGTAACCTTGCTGCCGGCATGACGATATCCTCCCTCTCTGACACCATCAGCCAACTTCTCGTAGTCTCCACAAAGGCAGGTAAAGCCGATTCGTCCCTGGTTTTGAAAGCGATCCTGAGGGTATGCAATGAAATGGGGGTACACTGCCAGTCCTCGGATTAAAACGTGGTAGACGTAATAAAATTGATCGTGCATATTTTTAACATATTATTCTAATTCGAAAGGAGAATTGAGTGAAGCTACAGGAAGTTAAAGATATACTTGATGCTGAGGTTATTGTCGGAAACGACCTCTTGAATATGGAAGTAAGGACCGCATTCGGAGCGGACCTGATGAGCGACGTTCTCGCTTTCGCAAAGCCGGGGAGCCTTCTGCTTACGGGCTTGACAAATCCCCAGGTCATCCGCACCTCCGACGTTCTTGACATAGCTGCCATCATCCTGGTCCGCGGGAAAAGGCCCCTGTCGGAGACAATACAGCTGGCAGAGGAATTAAGAATACCGCTTTTGACCACGAAATTTATACTCTTTGAAGCCGTCGGTCGGCTCTATGCCCAGGGAATCCGTGGCTGCATAGAAAAGGTCGGCGAGACACGTGACCTTTCCTGAGATCATCGAACAAACCTTTGCCGTAGAAGGGGGTTTCGACAATGCCGGCCTGGTATCGAGCCAGGTAAAAGCCTTTCTTACCGGGCACAACCTTCCCAAAGACATCATCAGGCGCGTGGCCATCGTGACCCTCGAAGCCGAAATGAACATCTGCTCCTACGCACACCGTGGACATATAACGGTCCGTGTCCTGCCGCATTTTATCACGATCGAGGCAATTGACGAGGGACAGGGAATCGGCGACATCGAACTGGCAATGGTGGAAGGTTATTCCACCGCCACCGACAAGATCCGGAGCCTCGGCTTCGGCGCAGGCCTCGGGCTCTCCAATATGAAGAAATTTTCCGATACGTTCCGGCTCATTTCAGAGGTCGGCAAGGGCACCCGCGTGAAGATGCTCATCCACATCCCCAGGGAATTCCATCCGCCCAGGGGGTAATATCACTTTACGCCGTAA
>CALMFJ010000003.1 GCA_937862865.1 uncultured Pseudomonadota bacterium
ATTGGAAAAAGGCCATCGTAAAGTTAAGTCCGAAGGACAAAATCACGATTTTTGAGGGTGCGTAATGGGCGTGAAAGAATACAAGCCAACCTCCGCCGGACGGCGTTTCATGAGCGGGCTTACCTTTGACGAGGTATCGAAGGACAAGCCGGAAAAATCGCTCTTGAAGCCGATCAAAAAAACAGGCGGACGAAATCATAGTGGAAAGATCACCACGCGGCACATTGGCGGCGGACATAAAAGGCGCTTTCGTATCATCGATTTCAAGCGCGACAAGTTTGAGATCCCCGGCAAGGTCGCCGGCGTCGAATACGATCCGAACCGGTCAGCGAATATCGCCCTCATCCATTACATCGATGGGGAGAAACGTTATATCCTGGCACCGCTCGGCGTGAAGGCGGGCGATACGGTCATCGCCAGTATGAAGCCCGATACAGAGATAAAAGAAGGCAACGCGCTTCCTCTGAAGTTCATCCCGCTGGGAACTTTCGTTCACAACATCGAGATGAAGCCAGGCAAGGGCGGGCAGCTTGCCCGCAGTGCCGGAAGCTATGCGCAGATCGTTGCGAAGGAAGGCGGTTACGGCCATTTGAGGCTTCCATCAGGCGGAGTGCGGCTCGTCAATCTCACCTGCATGGCGACGATCGGGCAGGTGGGTAACATAGATCATGAGAATATAACGGTCGGTAAAGCGGGTAAGCCGAGATGGCTTGGTGTAAGGCCTACTGTCCGCGGCACCGCGATGAACCCTGTGGATCATCCCCTGGGCGGTGGCGAAGGCCGTTCGAAGGGCGGCAGGCATCCTTGTTCTCCCTGGGGTCAACTGGCGAAGGGCAAGAAGACGAGGAAGAACAAACGGACAGACAAGTTTATCATTAAACTGAGAGGTTAGGAGGTTGTTGTGGCACGTTCCGTCAAAAAAGGGCCATTTTTAGAAGCAAAGTTAGAGAAAAAGGTCGATGAGGCGAAGGAAACAAGAGGTTCAAAAGTCATTAAGACGTGGTCACGCCGTTCGACAATAACCCCTGATTTTGTGGGACTTACATTTGCTGTACATAACGGGAAGAAATTTATACCGGTTTTCGTAACGGAAGAAATGGTCGGTCATAAACTCGGTGAGTTTTCACCGACGCGGACATTCCACAGCCATTCCGGCGATAGAAAGTCGAAAGTGGCGAAGAAAAAGGATTAATTTATGGAGATCAAGGCGAAAACTCGAATGATACATATATCACCACGGAAGGTACGGATCGTCGCTGACCTTATCAAGCAGAAGAATGTCAACGATGCTTCAGGGCTTTTGACCTATATGCCGCAGAAGGGCGCTTTTATATTGAAGAAGCTTCTGGACAGCGCAATAGCGAACGCCCGGCAGAAAAAGTACGTAGACATCGATAATCTCTACGTTAAGAACATCATGGTGGACGGCGGCCCGATAATGAAACGCTTTATGCCGCGGGCCATGGGTCGTGCTACGAAAATACGCAAGAGATCAAGCCATATAACGCTCATCCTGGATGAAGCATAGACTTTTTTGGAGGTTAAATGGGTCAGAAAGTTAACCCTACCGGTTTCAGACTCGGGGTCATTAAGACCTGGGATTCAAAATGGTTCGCGTCACGCAATTACGCGAAGTTCCTTCACGAAGATCTCATTATCAAGAAATTCCTGAAGAAGAAGCTCTATCAGGCCGGGATATCGAAGATCGAGATCGAGCGCGCAGCAAATAAAGACAAGAGGGCCAAGATAAACATCCACACATCGCGGCCGGGACTTGTTATCGGACGCAAAGGCGCCGAGGTCGAAAACCTGAAAAGAGAGTTGCAGAGAATTACCGATAAAGAGGTGATCCTCAATATAACAGAGGTCAAAAGACCGGAGACGGACGCCCAGCTCGTAGCGGAGAATGTTGCATCGCAGATCGAGCGGAGGGTTTCATTCAGACGGGCGATGAAGAAGAACGTTCAGCAGGCATTGAAATTCGGCGCAAAAGGCATCAAGGCGATGTGTGCCGGCAGGCTAGGCGGTGCTGAGATGGCCAGGACGGAATGGTATCGCGAAGGCAGAGTGCCTCTGCAGACGATTCGCGCAGATATAGATTATGGCTATGCTCGCGCATCGACAAAGTATGGTGTGATCGGTATAAAGGTTTGGATATTTAAGGGAGAAGTATTTCAGGAGGCTCGGTAATGCTTGCACCAAAAAGGGTAAGATACAGGAAAGTTCAAAAGGGTACCCTTAGGGGCGTTGCGCAGCGTGGTAACGTGGTCAGTTTCGGTGACTTTGGGCTCCAGGCCACCGAAGGCGGGTGGATCACATCCCGTCAGATCGAAGCGGCTCGTATCGCTCTTACGAGATATGTCAAGAGGACCGGAAAGGTCTGGATCAGGGTATTTCCCGACAAGCCGATAACGAAGAAGCCGGCTGAAACAAGGATGGGCAAGGGAAAAGGCCCCAACGAAGGCTGGGTGGCGGTCGTGAAACCCGGCAGGGTTCTCTACGAGATCACAGGCGTTCCCGAGGATAAGGCACGCGAGGCATTAAGGATCGCTTCTTTTAAACTTCCTATCGGCACCAAGTTCATTGCACGAAGTGAGGAACAATGAAAGCGAAAGACTTCAAGGAATTGACGAAGGAAGAGCTGATGAAGAAAAGGAAGGATCTCAAGGAAGAACTTTTTAATTTGAGATTTCAGCATTCTACCGGACAGCTCGAGAATACAGCGCGTATGAATACCTTAAAGAAAGATGTCGCCAGGATAGAAACCGTCTTGAGCGCAAAGGAATAAATGCTTAAAGAGGTTCCCATGGAAGCCAAACGTGAAATAAACAAGCGAAAGATGGTCGGCAGGGTCATCAAAGACAAAATGGACAAAACGGTTGTCGTGGAAGTTGAAAAATTTCTCAAACACCCGAAATATCACAAGTTCATCAAAAGGAAACTGAGATATAAAGCACACGACGAGAATAATTCCAGCAAGACGGGCGACAGGGTGTTGATCGTCGAGACAAGGCCTCTCTCCAAAGATAAACGCTGGCTTGTGAAAGAGGTTGTCAGACACGAGGAACTTTTCTTGGTCAAGAACGAGGTGGCGCATGATTCAGGAGAGATCTAAACTCGAAGTTGCCGATAATTCCGGCGCAAAGAAGCTTGGCTGCATCAAGGTTCTTGGCGGGTCACGGAAACGGTATGGGACAGTGGGCGACATCATTGTTGCATCCGTAAAAGAGGTCATCCCGAACTCCAAGGTCAAGAAAGGTGAAGTGGTCAAGGCCGTCATCGTCAGGACGAAAAAAGAGATACGCCGGAACGACGGTTCCTACGTGAAGTTCGATGATAATTCGGCAGTCATAATAAACCAGTATAACGAACCTGTCGGCACGCGCATCTTCGGCCCTGTCGCACGGGAGTTGAGGGCGAAAAGGTTCATGAAGATCGTTTCGCTGGCGCCTGAGGTTGTGTGAGGTAAATATGGAAAAGCTCTATCATGTAAAAAAGAATGACCTTGTCATGGTGACGACCGGAAAAGATAAGGGAAAGACCGGCAAGGTCCTCAGGATAAACAAGAAGAAAGACAGACTGATCGTGGAAAAGGTCAACATGGTGAAGAAGCATGTCCGGCCGAGCCAGAAGGCCAAGGGCGGCATCATGGAGAAGGAAAGCTCGATCCATGTCTCGAATGTGATGATCTATTGCGAGAAATGTGCGAAGCCCGTCCGGACGGGGAAGAAGGTCCTGGAAGACGGCAAGAAGGTCCGTTTCTGCAAGAAATGTGACGAGATCATTGATAAGTAAGCGGGAGGCGGTCGTTGGATAATTTTAGGGAATTTTACGAAAAAGAAGTCAAGTCGGCGCTCATGAGGCGTTTCCAGTACAAGAACGTCATGGAAGTGCCGAAAATAGTTAAGATAACCCTGAACATAGGTCTTGGCGAGGCCCTGCAGAACATAAAGGCCCTCGATGCGGCTTCAGGTGATATTAAGCAGATCACCGGCCAGAAGCCGGTCATTACGAAAGCGAAGAAATCGATAGCGTCCTTCAAACTGCGGGAAGGCATGTCCGTCGGGTGCATGGTCACGCTGCGCAGGGAAAGGATGTACGAGTTCTACCGCAAGCTCGTGACCATAGTCCTGCCAAGGGTCAGGGACTTCAAGGGCGTATCGCCGAAGTCTTTCGACGGTCGCGGGAATTACACCCTTGGCCTGAAAGAGCAGATAATTTTCCCGGAGATCGAGTACGACAAGATCGACAAGATCAGGGGAATGAACATAACAATTACAACAACCGCGAAAACGGACGAAGAAGGCCATGAGCTTTTAAAACTCATGGGCATGCCTTTCAGGAGCTAGTGGAGGACTTTCATGGCAAGAAAAGCAATGATCGAGAAAACAAAGAGGGCGCCGAAATTCAAAGTGCGCGTGCGCAACAGATGCGCCGTCTGCGGTAGGCCACGGGCATTTATCCGGAAATTCCAGATGTGCAGGGTCTGCTTTCGGTCCTATTCCCTGAGGGGCGAGATCCCCGGTGTTCTAAAATCAAGCTGGTGAGGTGGTACTATGGGTATGGTTGATCCAATAGCAGACATGATGACAAGGATACGGAACGCCATCATTGCCCGTCATGAAACGGTAGACATTCCTTATTCAAATATGAAGTTTTCGATATCCAAGATCCTCAAGGAAGAAGGGTACGTGAGAAACTACAAGACCTTCGTTGACGAATCCCGGAAAAAATTCCTGAAGGTCTACATCAGCTATGACGAGAACGCGAAGAGCGTCATAACGGGACTCAAGACTATCAGCAAGCCGGGCAGACGCGTGTACGCAGGCGTTGCTGACCTGCCGAGGTTCAGGAACAGGACAGGAATAGTCGTCATTTCAACGTCGAAGGGTCTGATGACCGACAGAAATGCAATGAAGAACAAGGTTGGGGGCGAACCCCTTCTCGTAGTCTGGTGAGGTGTATTCATGTCGAGGATAGGAAAAAAGCCAATTATACTCCCGCAGGGGACAAAACTGGAACTCAAAGACGGTGAAGTCTTTGTCACGGGACCGAAAGGCTCGCTGAAAAGGCCCTTCCTGAAAGGGCTGGAGCTCAGCATTGACGGCACTGTTGTGACGGTCACCCGTACGAGCGAAGAAAAGACCATCCGTGGGTATCACGGCCTTATGAGGACCCTCATAGCAAACATGGTCGACGGTGTGTCGAAAGGGTTTGAGAAGAAACTCGAAATTGTCGGGATCGGTTACAGGGCCGAATTCCAGCCCGGCACCTTCACGTTCTTCCTTGGGTATTCACACCCGATAGTTTTCGATCTCCCCGAAGGGATAAGCGGACAACTCGAAAAACAGACCCAGGTTTCGATCCAGGGTATCGATAAAGAATTGGTTGGACAGACCGCAGCTAAGATACGGGCTTTACGGAAGCCGGATGCCTACAAGAACAAGGGCGTCAAGTACGCCGATGAGGTCCTGAAGAAGAAAGCAGGCAAAAGCGGGAAATAAGGAGTAGCGGTATGCAGAGAAAGGACAAAGTCGAAGCCCGGCAGAGACGCAAACGGAGAATACGGAAAAAGGTCCACGGTACCCCGACGAAGCCAAGGCTCACCGTTTTCAAGAGCATAAGGCAGATTTACGCACAGTTGGTCGATGACACCCAGCAGAAGGTGATAACCGGGATATCAACCCTCAACAAGGAAGTTAAGGAAGGGTTGAAGAGCGGCGGCAACAGCGACGCCGCGAAGAAGGTCGGCGAGACTATCGGCAAAAAGGCGATAGGGCTCGGCATAACGGAGATCGTTTTCGACCGGAACGGTTTCAAATACCACGGCAGGATCAAAGCACTCGCTGACGGGGCTCGTGAAGCAGGGTTAAAATTTTAACGGGAGGTTGTGTTGGTTGAAAGAAAGCGAATAGACGCAGGCGATCTCGAGTTACAGGACAGGCTGGTTTATATCAACCGCGTCGCCAAGGTTGTCAAGGGTGGCCGCAGATTTTCCTTCAGCGCCATAGTTGTTGTCGGCGACGGTAATGGGAAGGTCGGTTACGGACTGGGCAAAGCCAACGAAGTCCCTGATGCAATACGAAAAGCCGTTGAAAGGGCGAAGAAAAGCCTTGTAGACGTCTCCCTCGAAAAGGGAACGATCCCTCACGAGATAATGGCAAAATTCGGAACAAGTCAGGTCTATATGAAACCTGCGCGGGAAGGAACGGGCGTTATCGCCGGCCGGGCCGTCCGGGCTGTCGTTGAAGTTGCCGGTATCACAAATATCCTTACCAAGTGTTACGGCTCCAGGAATTATCATAATGTTGTCAAGGCAACGATAAGGGGCCTGTCTCTCTTGAAATCGCCCGAGCTGGCGCTGAAGCAGAGAGGAAAACTGAAAGTAGAAGAGGGTTAAAATGAGCCACCTCAAAATTAAATGGACAAAAAGCTACATCGGATGTCCCGAAGACCAGAGGGCAACCGTGCGGAGCCTGGGGTTCAAGAGACTTTACCAGGAAAGAACGGTCAAAAATACTCCCGAGATCAGGGGAATGGTCAAAAAGGTGATTCACCTTGTAACAGTACTGGAGGACGCTCAGTAAATGAAACTATCAGACCTTAAACCAATTCCGGGATCAAAGAAGGGCCCCAAGCGCGTTGGGCGCGGCACCGGGTCGGGCCTCGGCACGACGGCCGGCTATGGAAATAAAGGACAGCGGTCAACGAGCGGCGGGACAAAAGGAAAGAGCTTCGAAGGCGGCCAGCTGCCACTGACGCGCAGAATCCCCAAGAGGGGTTTCAAGAACCCGTTCCGCAAGGAATATGCAGTTATCAACATCGCCGATCTTGAGAAGTTCAAAGGCATGGAAAAGGTCGGTATTGATGATATCATGAAAGCGGGTTTCATCAAGAAGATGAAGGACGGTATCAAGCTTCTCTCCATGGGAGAGATAGATTTCCCGATAAAGATTTCGGTTCACAAGGCATCACAGAAGGCCATCGAGAAGATTGAGGCCAAGGGTGGTGCAGTGGAGGTAATCGCTTAATGGGAGGTTTCCAAAATATTGGAAAGATTCCCGAGCTGAAGCGCAGAATCATATGGACGCTGGCGTTGCTTGCCGTTTACCGCGTCGGTATTCATATCCCGACACCGGGCATTGACGGGAACGTCCTTGCCGGTATCTTCGAACGTGCCAAAGGTACGTTGCTCGGGTTTTTTGATATGTTCGCGGGCGGCGGTCTGGAGAGGCTCTCGATTTTTGCTCTCGGGATCATGCCGTACATCAGCGCATCGATCATCCTGCAGCTCCTTACCGTCGTGATCCCCACACTGGAGCGATTATCGAAGGAAGGAGAAGCGGGCAGGCGAAAGATAACCCAGTACACCCGCTACGGAACGATCGTTATCAGCATCATCCAGGGCCTCTTTATTGCCATAGGGCTCGAACAGATGCGCGGCGCCGGCGGCGAAGCGGTCGTTTTCAACCCCGGCTGGGGCTTCAGGCTGATGACGATGATCACCCTGACCGCCGGAACGTCATTCATCATGTGGCTGGGCGAACAGATTACGGAAAAGGGTATCGGCAACGGTATTTCGCTGATCATCTTTGCCGGCATTGTCGCCCGGATGCCGAACGCTATCGCCGGGACGTGGAGCCTTGTCAACACGGGCGAGCTCAACTGGTTCGTCGTCCTTGTCCTCATCGTGATGATGCTGGCGGTCATTGCCTTCATCATATTCATGGAGACATCGCAGCGCAGGATCCCCGTGCAATACGCGAAACGTGTTGTGGGACGCAAAATGATGGGCGGGCAGGCGACGCACCTTCCCCTGAAGGTCAATACGGCCGGTGTCATCCCGCCGATCTTCGCCTCGTCGATCATCATGTTCCCGGCCACGATCTCGAACTTTATAACGCACCCGTATGCAAAAAAGGTCGCGGAGCTTTTCACGCCCGGGTCTTTGCTGCACGAGATATTTTACATAGGGTTCATCATCTTCTTCTGTTATTTTTACACCGCCATCGTTTTCAACCCGGACAATGTGGCGGACAATATGAAGAAATACGGCGGGTACATACCGGGCATCAGGCCGGGCAAACGCACCTCGGAGTATATCGATAAGATCCTTACACGGATAACGTTTATCGGCGCGGTATACATCTCGTTCGTTTGCGTGCTGCCGACGCTGCTCGTGAAAAAATTTAACGTCCCCTTCTATTTCGGCGGAACGGCGCTTCTTATTGTCGTCGGTGTTGCTCTGGACACGATCCAGCAGATAGAATCACATCTTATTCTGCGGCATTACGACGGCCTTGTGAAGAAATCACAGAGAGGCATGAAGGGACGACGATAGCGATTGTGTCCGGGTGGTCATCCGGATATGAGGCTTGCCAGAGGTAATGGCGCCCGAACATAAGAGATGATCTTTTTAAAGACGAGCGAGGAGATTGAAAAAATGCGCATCGCCAGCAGCCGGGCGATGGAAATTCTCCTCTACCTGAAAGATCTTGTGAAACCCGGCGTCAAGACCATGGATCTTGAGGCCGCCTGTGAAGAGAGGATAAAAGAGGCAGGCAACATGCAGGCTGCCTTTAAGGGATACAACGGGTTTCCCTATTGCCTTTGTATCTCGGTGAACGACGAGGTCGTCCACGGCATGCCGTCGGAGAGGCAGCTTAAGGAGAACGATATCGTCAGCATCGATTTCGGCCTTCTTTACGAAGGATATTATGGAGACGTTGCAATGACATATGCCGTGGGAGGCATTTCGAAAGCCGCTCAGAAGCTCATGACCGTCACACAGGAATCTCTGTACCGTGGTATAGCCGAGGCCCGTGAAGGCAACAGGCTGCACGACATATCCCACGCAATCCAGGAGCATGTGGAGGCGTCCAGGTTCTCGGTGGTGCGGGAATTCGTCGGCCACGGCATCGGAAGAAACCTGCACGAAGATCCCCAGCTTCCCAATTACGGGACGAAGGGTACCGGGATCAGGCTGAAGGCGGGGATGGTCTTTGCGATCGAACCGATGGTGAACATGGGAAAGAGCGAGGTTTACATCAAGGACAACGGATGGACTGCCGCAACAAAGGACGGCAGTCTGTCGGCTCATTTTGAACACACAGTGGCCGTTACGAATAACGGGCCCGTCATATTGAGCAAAATATAGAGAGGTACGATGCCAAAAGGCGAAGGAATCGAAATAGAGGGAACGGTCGTGGAGCCGTTGCCGAACGCAATGTTCAGAGTGGAACTCCCCAACGGGCACAGGGTACTCGCCCACGTGTCGGGAAAGATGCGCATGCATTACATTAAAATTCTGCGGGGAGATAAGGTAGTTGTTGAATTATCACCCTATGACCTCACGCGAGGCAGGATCATCTACAGGGTTAAGTAGGAGGACAGCATGAAGGTGAAACCTTCGGTCAAGAAGAGATGCGACAAATGCAAGATCATCAAGCGCAAGGGCGTTGTCAGGATCATATGCGAGAACCCCAAACATAAACAGAAACAGGGTTAAGGAGGCAAAGCGTGGCACGTATTGCAGGTGTTGACATACCCAGGGACAAAAGGATCGAGGTCGCCCTGACCTACATTTACGGGATCGGGCGGACCCTTTCCGCCAGGATCCTGGCACAGGCCGGGATCGATCCGAACAAGAGGACGCACACACTTCTTGATGACGAGATCGCGAAGATCAGGGACATTCTCGAGAACGAGTACAAGGTCGAAGGCGACCTGAGAAAAGAAGTGAGCATGAATATAAAGAGGCTCATGGATATCGGATGCTATCGGGGCCTGAGGCACCGCAGAAGCCTTCCTGTCCACGGGCAGAGGACACGGACGAATTCCCGGACCCGGAAAGGCCCGAGAAAGACTTCGATGAAACGAAAATAACGACGAGGTGGTGTAAATGGCGAAAGTCAGAAGAACTGGAAAGAAGAAGGTAAAAAAGAATATCCCCGTCGGCGGAGCCTATATACAATCGAGCTTCAACAATACCATTATCACGATCACTGACCCGCAGGGCAATGTCGTGTCCTGGTCGAGCGGCGGAGTGGTCGGATTCAAGGGATCGAGAAAAAGCACCCCGTTCGCTGCGCAGCTCGCTGCTGAAAATGCCGCAAAAAAGGCGATGGAACACGGGCTCAGAACGGTTGACGTATACGTAAAAGGCCCAGGGGCGGGGCGTGAAGCGGCGCTTCGGGCACTGCAGAGCGCGGGCCTCAAGATCCACCTCATCCGCGACGTTACGCCCATCCCCCATAACGGGTGCAGACCGCCGAAACGCAGAAGAGTCTAAAGGAGGCAAAATTGTCACGATACGTTGGACCAACATGCAAGTTATGCCGCCGGGAAGGCATAAAGCTTTTTATAAAAGGCGAGAGATGCTATACGGAAAAGTGCGCGATCGAAAAACGGAACTATCCCCCGGGACAGCACGTTGACACGAAGGGAAAGGTCATGGAGTACGCCATGCGGCTTCGTGAAAAGCAGCGCGCCCGCCGGATTTACGGATTGAGCGAAAAACAGTTCAAAAGATTCTTCGTCATGGCCGAGCGCAAAGAGGGGATCACCGGCACGAATTTCCTCATCTTTCTCGAGAGAAGGATCGACAATATGGTGTTCCGCCTTGGTTTTGCGACATCACGCGCCGAGGCCCGGCAGCTTGTCTCGCACAAGCATATCGCAGTGAACGGCAAGACGGTGAACTCGTCTTCGTACCTTGTCAGGGTGGGGGACGTTATAGAAGTCCGGCACAAAAACCTGCCTTCCGTTATCAACGCACTGGAATCTGTGGTTCGCAGGGGGGTCCCGGCATGGATCGACCTCGACAAGGACAACATGAAAGGCAGCATAAAATTGTTTCCGACACGTGACGATATAACATTGCCGATTAAAGAACAGCTGATCGTGGAATACTATTCAAGGTAGTTACCACCCCAAGGAGGGTACATGCCTATGTTTGAAAAGAATTGGCAGGAGCTTATCAGGCCGACCAAGATCGAGATAGAGAAGAAAGAAAGCGATTACGTCAAGTTTTCCACCGAACCGTTCGAAAGAGGGTACGGCGTGACGATCGGCAACTCTCTTCGCAGGGTACTGCTCTCCTCGATCATGGGCGCTGCTATTACATCGGTCTGGATAGAATCTGTCGACCACGAATTTTCAACGGTTCGCGGGGTCAAAGAGGATGTGACCGAGATTATCCTGAACCTGAAAAAAACTGTCATCAGGATGACCGACGATAAGCCGGCCCTTCTCAAGATCGACGTTAAGGGCAAGAAAGATGTCAAAGCGGGCGATATCACCCATGACGGCGGTGTCGAGGTCGTGAACCCGGACCTGCACATCGCCACATTATCGAGTGATGCCCGGCTCTATATGGAAATGAAGGCAAAGCTCGGCCGTGGCTACCAGCCGTCCGAACAGAACGTGGATGAAACGGAGCCTATCGGGACGATCCCGATCGACGCGATCTTCTCCCCGATACGCAAAGTGAGCTACAACGTGAGCCAGGCCCGTGTGGGCCGCCGCACGGATTACGACAAGCTGACCATGGAGATCTGGACGGACGGGAGCGTCGACCCGCTTGACGCCCTTTCATTTGCGGCCAAGATCATAAAAGAGCAGATGAGGATCTTCATCAACTTTGACGAAATTGAAGAAGCGGAATCCGCAGAAGAAAGAGGGCAGGAGAAGACGGACTTTAACGAGAACCTGTACCGCAGCGTCGACGAGCTCGAGCTGTCGGTCAGGAGCGCGAACTGCCTGAAGAACGCGGACATAAAATATATAGGCGAACTTGTCCAGAAAACCGAGCAGGAAATACTGATGACGAAGAACTTCGGAAGGAAATCCTTGAACGAGATCAAGGAGATCCTGTCGTGCATGGGCCTGCGGCTCGGATTGAAACTGGACAGTTTTCCCGCCCGGGAAGAACTTGACAAAATGGTTCTCAAGAAAAAAGATCACATGTAGGGGTTGACCAATGAGGCATCAGAACAGAGTGAAAAAAATGAATCGGACGAAGAGCCACAGGAAGGCATTGTTCATGAATCTCGCCAATGCTCTTTTCGATCATGAAAGCATAAAGACGACGAACCCGAAGGCAATGGAGCTGAAAAAGGTGGCCGACAGGCTCATCACCCTGGCCAAGAAAAAGGACCTTCATTCCCTGCGTCTTGTCTTTGCCTTCCTGAGGGACAAAAAGGTCGTCCGGAAGCTCTTTACCGATATCGGGGACCGATACGCCGCCATAAACGGAGGCTACACCCGGGTCGTGAAGATAGGCCTGCGAAAAGGTGACGCCGCCCCAATGGCGATCATAGAGCTCACGCAGAAGAAAGAGCCCGAAAAGGGACCGGAAAAGGCAAAGGCTAAACCGAAAAAAGAAACAAAGGCAAAGGAACCGAAGGAAAAGAAAGAAAAGGCACCGGCAAAGAAAAAAGCCGCCGCGAAAGCAACAGCCGGCGAGGAAAAGCCGAAGCGCACGCGCAAGCCGAAGGCCGAGAAAAAAACTGAAGAACCGAAAGCCGAAGAGTGATATAATACAGCACGCCGATCCTGGCTGAAATTCAGGGTCAAGGTACTCGCCAATACTGGGAGATCGTTCAACGGCAGGACAACGGACTCTGACTCCGTGAATCAAGGTTCA
>CALMFJ010000004.1 GCA_937862865.1 uncultured Pseudomonadota bacterium
GTCATGCGCAACGTCAAGGAACTCATCCGGTCGCGGTGCCGCATCCTTGAGGAGTACAAGAACCCCCGCGGCTTCCAGAAGGCCGACCTCCAGGCGGCATACCTCAATTTTTTTCTTGCCCTGGCCACCCTCAACCGGTACGTCCCCGTCTTCGAGCATCTGACCGAGGTCTCCAACATACACCCCTGGACCGGGTACGGCCTCCTGCGGCAGTTTGCCGGGGAGCTGTCCTCGTTTACGGACCGGGTCGACGCGCTGGGAAGGCTCGCGAACGGAACGGAGCTCATCCCGCGGTACGACCACGAGAACCTCAATTACTGCTATTCCCAGGTGCAGCTCCTGATCGAGGAAATAATCGCCTCCATGATCCTCGGGATGGAGAATATCATCCATTTCACCCGTCAGGAGAACTATTTCAGGGGCCGCATACCCGCAGAACTCCTCGACAACCGGAACCTCTTTTACCTTATCGTCAAATCGGCCGGGGACCCGCAGGACCTTGTCAACATGGTGCACCATATTGTCAAGGCGGGCTCCGAAAGCGAGGTGCCCACGCTTATTACAAGAGCGCTTCCGGGGATTCCGCTCGCGCAGAGACCGGAAATGCCCCCGGGATTGCCGAAAAGGCCCGATATGCTCTGCTTCGAGATAGACCGGACGAACCGCTACTGGCACGATATTCTTAAAGACGGCGCGATGGCCGTGTACTGGCCGGACGCGCCCGAGGACACGGCGCTGGAGCTTGCCATCCTCAAACCATGACACGGTGGACATGAAACTGATCGACTGCTTCTCGGAACTGCTTGCCTACACCGTCTACGTTACGCGCGACGGCGTATCGGCCGGCCTCGCCTACGACGAGGCAAAGGACCGTTATGAGCACCTCTACAGCCGTGCCGGGGTAATGAGGAGCAGGTACGAGGTGCCCGACAAAGATTGGAACGAAGCGCATTTCGCCGTCGCGGCGTTTATAGACGAGATGGTCCTGTGCAGCCAGTGGCCGGGGAAAGAACGCTGGCAGACAGCCCAGCTCCAGCATCATTTTTTCAACACGACCAATGCCGGGGCGGAGTTCTTCGAGCACCTGTACAGCCTCGAGCCCGGCCGGGATGATGTTCGCGATGTTTACGACTGGTGTCTTGCGATGGGCTTCAAAGGGGCTTATTTCAGGCCGGAAGACTCGGCCGACCTCCAGGAGATCGCAAAACAGAACCAGGGGCTCATGAAGCGTCAGGATGCGGGCGAGGACCTGTACATGTTCCCGGACGCCTACGGGGCGGACCGCAAGGACAAGCCCAAGGGCGTCTCGGGGTTGCTCCTGTTCACGGTGATAGCCGGGCTTATACCGGTCCTGTTATTCTTTGGCCTTTACATTTTTTACAGCAGCATCCTCAACAGTATCCTTGCCGTTTATTTCCATTAGTGCAGGGACCATGGGGAAACGGTACGAACCATGTTGAAGACGATACTGAAAATAATCCTTGTTGTTTTCCTCCTCGCGGCCCTCGGCGTCCTCGATGTCTGGTTCGTTTTAAGGAGCAACTATCCGCTCTGGGTCGCCGGGGCGATATTCGCAGGGATTATCGGCATTTTTGCCGGCATCCTTTTCCTGCGGAAATACCTCCTGCGCCGCAGGGAAAAGAAGTTCGTCGAACGCGTCGTCCAGCTTGACGAGAGCGTCATCAAGGGCGCCCCGCTCCACGAGAGGAGGGAGCTGCAGGACCTCCAGGACAACTGGAAGGAGTCCATCGGCCTCCTGAGGAGATCGACCCTCAAAAAACGGGGAAATCCCCTCTATGCATTGCCGTGGTTCCTCGTGATCGGGGAATCGGGCTCCGGCAAGACCACGGCAATCAGGAGCTCCCGCCTCGAATCGCCCGTCGCATACCCCGACAGGGCCGCCACCATATCGGCGACCCTCAATGTCGACTGGTGGTTCTTTGAGAACTCGATCATCCTCGATACCGCGGGGCGCTACACGATACCGCTCGACGAGCTCCCTGACAAGGAAGAATGGGAGCGGTTCCTCACGCTGCTGTCGAAGTACCGGCGCCGGGAACCGATCAACGGCGTGATCGCCACGATCTCCGCCGAAAAGCTCCTCGCACCCGACAGGGGCGTCCTGAGGGAAGACGGCCAGAACATGCGCAAGAGGATAGACCAGCTCATGCGTGTTGTGGGGGCCCGTTTTCCCGTGTATATCCTTGTCACCAAGATGGACAAGGTATACGGGTTCAACGAGACCTTTGAAGGGCTCCCCCCCGAGGACGCCAGCCAGGCAATGGGTTACATCAACAGGAACTCGAAGGCGCATTGGGACATGTTCCTCGACGACGCCTTCGAGAGCGTCTCTGACAGGATCGGCGAGATAGCTTTACGGGTGATCAGGGGCAGCAAAACGCTGAAACCGGGCATGATCGTCTTCCGCGAAGAGCTCCTGAGGCTCAAACCAGGCCTTATCGATCTCATGAAGTCTGTTTTCGGGGACAACCCGTACCAGGAAACACCCCTTCTCCGCGGCGTCTTCTTCTCGAGCGGCAAGCAGGACGGGGCGCCGTTATCCGAGTTCCTCGACCATGCCGGTTTTGCCCCGGAGGCCCAGGATAAGGCTGCCGTCGAAAAAGGCATGTTCCTGAGGGACATATTCTCCCGGCTGCTTCCCGGTGACAGATCGCTCTATACCCACACCCACGATTTTCTCAGGTGGCGCCGCATCACCCGCAGCCTCGGTTTCACGTCGTGGCTCCTCGTCTGCGCGGCCCTTTTCGGTTTGCTCACGTTCTCGTTCGCCCATAACTGGCATACCCTTAAGGAGTTCACCGACACCTTCCGGACGCTGCCGTCGCTGCCCGGCGACACAGCGGCAAACCTCCTCACCATCGAAAAATACCGGTTGGAGATCGAAGAGCTGGAGAGGAACAATTCCCACTGGTACTTCCCCGGTTTCGCTCTCAACCAGTCAAAAATAGCCGAGCGGAGGGCGAAGGAATATTTTGCAGGATTTGTCAATAAAGGTTTCCTCTGGGATTTTGACAAAAGCCTGTCGGCAAACCTCGACAAGGTCGATCCGGATACAGACCCGGACAGGATCGCCGTATACGCAGATTACATCGTCCTGCGGCTCGGGCTCGTAAGCGGGCTTATCGACAAGGGGAAACTGCCCGATGTAAAGGATTTCGGGAAGGTTTCGGCACAGGCGATAGACCTTTATTACCACACCCTCCCGTTTGAAACGGCCCAGCTGTTCGGGAACATCTACAGGGACTATCTCCGGTGGCACCCGAACAGGGCCGAGCTTCAGCGCAGCCGCGAATTGCTCGAAGCGGGGCTCATCACCCTGACGGTACGCCATAAGTCCCTCGACTGGCTTGTGCGTAAATCGATCCCCGACGCGCCGGATGTCAGGCTCGCCGAGTTCTGGGGAACTGCAGAGGTAGGTGAGCACGATGATGCGGTCATGGTCCCGGGATGCTATACGAAGGCCGGCCAGAAGCATATTGCCGATTTTCTTGCACGCCTTCAAAAAAACCTCCGGGTAAACAAATCGATCGAGGCCCTGGTGGCGCCATTCTGGTCCTGGTACCAGGACGAATATTACAAAGCATGGTTCGATTTCGCCGGCAACTTCCATAAAGGCGCCGACGCATTCCAGACCGAGACCGCCCGGCGGAACCTGGCCTCCCTCATGGCCACCGACCATAACCCGTACTGGAAGCTCATCCAGCGCCTGAGCGACGAGATCGTGCAGTCCGACCCGAAGAGGCGGCCGCCAGGATGGACGGGCCTGACAACAGAGCTTGTCAACATAGCAAAGCTGTCCGAAGTTCCGGACGCCAGGGACAAGAAGGATAAAACCTTAAAAACCAGGATCACCGAGGAACTCAAAAAGGCCGAGACAACGACAAAACAGGGTCTCCAGAAGGCGGACCCGCGCACGAAAAAGATCGCCGAGCAGCGCCCGTCCCGCGCCAAGGTCTATGCCGAGTACATGAAGGACCTGGCGCAGCTCGCCTCCATCGCCTCATCGGGCGATACGGCCTTTCGCATGGTCGGGGACCTTTTTTCCGGCCAGGCGGCGCTCGCCGAAGACAAATCACCGTTCAACATGGCATACACGCAGTACCTCGCGATCGAGAACATGATGAAGGAGGACGACTACGGGAACGCCGACTTCATCTGGTCCCTCGTCGGCGGCCCGCTCAACTACCTCATCGATTACGGTGTCGGGAAGGCGTCGTGCTCTCTGCAGGACAGGTGGGAGGGCGACGTCGTGAGCAAAATGGACGGTGTACCCAGGGAAAAGGCCCTGAAGGCCATGTTCGACAAGACCGACGGGGTCGTGATCAAATACCGCGAAACAACGGCGAAACCTTTTCTTGCCGAGGCAAAGCTCGGCTACACCCCCCGGGTCGCCTATCAGAATACGATCTTTGCGCATTCGGTGCCGTTCAAGCCTGATTTCCTGAAATTCCTGAATGCCGTCCCGATGGCACCCGTCGAGTTCCAGACAGATCATGCCGTGGCGATCGCAACCGTCCCGATAGAGGTCAATGCGGACGCGACGGTCAGGCCGACGGGCAACACGCTGTCCCTGCAGTGTTCGGACGGGACGGCGGTCCTGAAGAATTACAACTACCCCGATTCGCGGTCGTTCCTCTGGTCTCCCGAAAAATGCGGGGACACGGTGCTGAAGATCACCTTCCCCGAATTCACCCTGACAAAGATATACAAGGGGAAAACGGCCTTCGCCACGTTCCTCACCGAGTTCTCCTCGGGCGCCAGGAGCTTCAAGGCGTCCGATTTTCCCGACAGGAAGGACGGCCTCGCAAAGGCAGGGATCAAATGGATAAAGGTCCGGTACAAGATCGATAATGCCCAGCCGGTCATAGCCGCGTTGAGCAAAAGCTCGAAAAAGGCGCCGTCCGTTGTCACGGAATGCACTTTCAAATAGAAAGGCCTGAAAAGGTGGAATGATGGACATTACCCAATTAGGAGCGGCCCCAATACCGGGAGGGGAGCCCGCGGGCTCCGACATACGCTCCGAAGAGAAATTCGAGAAGCTGTCGGCCGAGATAGACAAGATGTCGTCGCCATCGGCGGCGGGAGCCATCGATTGGGAAAAGGTCCTCAGTCTCTCGGCCGACATACTTGCCAACGACTCCAAAGACCTGCTCGTGGCATGTTATCTTTCCATCGCCCTTATCAGGCGCAACGGTTTGAAGGGCTTCGCATCCGCCGTCCACGTCTGGCGCGACATGGTGACGACATACTGGGAGACGCTCTTTCCCGCCAGGAAGCGCATGCGCGGCCGTATAAACGCTATAGACTGGTGGGTCCAGAAGACATCGGCGGCACTGCGCGAGCTCACACCCGAGCAATGGAAGCAGGAAGATATCGACGGCCTTTACGGCGACCTCGACACGCTCGACACATTCTTCAGGGACAACGTCGACGAAGCGCCGGCGATCGGACCGCTTATGTCGATCCTTGGTTCGGTCCTCACCCCCGTCGAAGAAAGAACCGCCGCCTCTGCGGCCCAGCCTGCCGCACCCGCCGAGCCGTCGAAACAGGCGTCTGCAACTCCTGCGGCGCCGAGGCCCGCTCCTGCGGCCCAACCCGTCCCCTCCGGCGATGACCCCGAACCGCTCATAAAACATGCCCTCGACACATTGAGAGCAGCCTCGGACCTCCTTATGCAAAAGGACCCGCCCGACGCGCTCTATTTTCGCATAAACAGGACCATATCATGGATGGCGGTCACATCGGCGCCGCCAGGCCATAGCGGCAGGACGATGCTGGAGCCTCCCGACGCGGACATACGCGAGCTCCTCAAGAATATGCGCCAGGCAAACAACTGGAAAGACCTTCTCGCCGCATGCGAGTCGCGCATACCCCAGTACCTCTTCTGGCTCGACCTGAGCCGCTATATTTGCGAGGCCCTCGGGCAGCTCGGGCACGCGGCGGCGGCAAAAGAGATCGAAGGGCTCACGAAAGTGTATGTCGAAAGGCTTTCCGGGATCGAGAAGCTCACCTTCGCCGACGGCATGCCCTTCGCTGACCAGGCGACCCGGCAGTGGCTGTCGGACATCGGCCGCACCGCGTCCGCAGGGTCTCCGTCTTCAGAGGATGGGGATGCGGTCATGGCGCGGATCGACGCCGATATGTCCTCCGCCGGATCGCTTGCCGGTTCGGGGAATATTGCGGGTGCGATCGGGCAGCTTCGCGACGCCCTGGCACACGCGCCATCGGCACGGGAAAGGTTCATCCGGCAGGTCCGTCTCTGCCGGTTCCTCCGCGAGAGCAACCAGAACAAGCTCTCCTGGCCTTATTTCCGGGAGCTTGTCGCGATCATAGACACGTATCATTTGAGCGACTGGGAACCGGCGCTCGCCGCCGAGGCGTACGATATCATCCTCGCCGGGCTGGCACTGGCCGACGGCACCGAGGACCTCAAGGACTTAAGGCGGGACATCTTCCGGCGCCTGAGCCTTCTCGACCCTGTCAAGGCAATGGAATATGCGTAGGTACAAATTTTTCTTCAATTGTGATACGATTGTTTTTATTTGTAACAATTTGACATATAATTGCTGCATCGGGTGTGTGGGTCCAAACATTTGTTTGAGTAAAAGATCAGATCCTGTCAAAGGAGGGTGAAATATGGCAAAAGAGGGTTCCGTTGCACCAAAAGAACGCGTCAATATCATTTACAGGCCGGCCACGGGCGATGCGAAAGAGGAGATCGAGCTTCCTCTCAAGGTCCTTGTCATGGGTGATTTCACACTCCAGAAGGATGCGCGGAGCGTCGAAGACCGCCAGCCCGTGAATGTCGACAAGGACAATTTCAACGATGTCCTTGCTGCACAGAACGTCCGCCTCGAGACCGTCGTCGACAACAAGCTGTCGGACGAACCCGATGCGCAGATGAGCGTCAACCTCGACTTCAAGAAGATGAAGGACTTCGAGCCGGACACGATCATCCAGAAGGTGCCGGAGCTCAAAAAGCTCATGGAGCTCAGGGACGCCCTGAAGGCCTTGAAGGGGCCGCTGGGGAATATCCCTGAATTCAGGAAGAAGATCCAGGACATCGTCAAGGACGAAGAGGTCAAGGCACGTCTCTTGAAAGAACTCGGGATAGAAGGATAGGGGGTGGAAATTGGCTGAAGAACAGAAAGAAAAAAAGGTGCAGCAGGCCGAGGGGCAGACCTCGCTTCTTGACGAGATCGTCGCCGCAACCCGCCTGAAACCGACCGAAGAGGCATATTCGATCACGAAGCAGGGCCTTCAGGCATTCATCGACGAAATGTTGAAGCCCGGCAAGGAGGTCAGGGTAACGGCATCCGCGGTCGATGAAATGATCGCAAACCTCGACCAGAAATTATCGAGCCAGGTAGATGTGATCCTCCACAACAAGGATTTCCAGCAGCTGGAATCCGCGTGGACATCCCTGAAATTTCTCGTTGACCGCACGGATTTCCGGGAAAATATCAAGGTTGAGGTCATGAACACCACGAAGGAGGACCTTCTTGACGATTTCGAGGACGCACCGGAGATAACGAAAAGCGGCCTGTACAAACTGGCCTATACACAGGAATACGGGCAGTTCGGCGGCAAGCCGTACGGGCTCATGGTCGGCAACTTCGAGTTCGGCCCGTCGGCGCCCGACATCAAGCTCCTTCAGAACATGGCAAGCGTTGCCACGATGTCCCACGCCCCGTTCGTCGCGGCCGCAGGCGCCCAGTTCTTCGGGATCGACAGCTTTACCGGCCTTCCGAACCTGAAAGACCTCAAGTCCATCTTTGAGATGCCGCAGTACATCAAGTGGCAGTCATTCCGGGAATCCGAGGATTCGCGCAACGTCGCCCTTGCACTGCCCCATTTTCTCTTGAGGATTCCGTACGGCCCGGACACGAAACCCGTGAAGGGCTTCAATTACAAGGAAGATACGTCCGGCGGCGACGGCAACTTTCTCTGGGGAAATGCGGCGTTCGCGTTCGCCTCGAGGATAACCGACAGCTTTGCCAAGTACCGGTGGTGCGCGAACATAATCGGCCCGCAGGGCGGCGGTGCGGTGGAAGACCTGCCCGTCTATCAGTACGAGGCAATGGGGGAACTCCAGACGAAGATCCCGACAGAGGTGCTCATCTCAGAGCGCAGGGAGTTCGAACTGGCGGAAGAAGGCTTCATGGCCCTTACAATGAGAAAAGGCAGCGACAACGCGGCGTTTTTCTCCGCCAACTCGACGCAGAAGCCGAAGGTTTTCGCAAACACGCCGGAAGGCAAACAGGCGGAGCTCAATTACAAGCTCGGCACACAGCTTCCCTACACGTTCATCGTCAGCCGTCTTGCCCATTATATCAAGGTCATCCAGCGTGAGAATATCGGGACATGGAAGGAGCGGGGCGACCTGGAAACAGAGCTCAACAACTGGATCCGGCAGTATGTGGCGGACCAGGACAACCCGTCCCCGGGCGTCCGCTCGCGCCGGCCCTTGAGGAAAGCAAGTATACAGGTGTCGGATGTCGAGGGCGAGCCCGGCTGGTACAGGGTGAATATGTCGGTACAGCCTCACTTTAAGTACATGGGGGCTTCCTTCACACTTTCCCTCGTCGGGAAGCTGGACAAGGAATAATTACGTAGTCACGGTGTTGAATAGAAATAAGGAGGCATTTCTATGGCAATGACCTGTTACATGACGATCAAGGCAAAGAACCAGGGGGACATCCAGGGGGACTGCACGCA
>CALMFJ010000005.1 GCA_937862865.1 uncultured Pseudomonadota bacterium
CTTCTTTCTCAGGCGCCCCTGGTAGGCCTTCCAGACCTCCCGCGCCCGCTCGGGTGAAACGTCGTCGAGAGAGATGAATAACCGGGCATCATGGTCGGACGGGTCCGCAAGGCTGATAAGGGGGTTCCTGTAGCCCTCCTTCGATATCCAGGACCCCTGCTTTATGACCTTGAGATAAGGATTGCCCATATCGAGGAGCACCCCGTCCATTGCCTGGCTGACAAGCTGTGACGGCTCCATGGACACCGCGAAAAGAACGGCCGGGAAGAGCAGGGAAAAGCTGATGACAGCTGCAACGAGCAAGCGTTTTGCGGTGTGCATACGGTCCCTCCAGGGATTGACGTCAGAGATATCAGGCCATTTATGACCGAAAGGCTTAAAGGGCGGAAATCTGGATACTATCTTTCGCCCCGATTAGCAAATATATTCGTCATACAATGTATTGTCAACATATTTCAACAGGGCCGTCATTGCCTGCTTTTTAAGGTATTTTCAGCCCCCTCATCTCTCGTTGACAAAGATTTGGGCTAATGGTTATACTAGGCTTAACAGGAATCTTTTTGGGGTGGACATCCGGCATAATATCTCACGGCGCATGTCCCGTTTCATCAGGCATCAGGAGTCAAACATCTATTTACATGGAGGTTAGTATGAAAGCGTTACCTTCAATCATCGGAATTTTTGTCCTTTCACTCTTCCTTCTCGGCCTCGCCGGCGAAGCTCCGGCAGGGCCATCCGGAGCAAAGGCGATCTTCGACAGCGGCGAAGGGCCTGCGGTCCGGATGTCGTCGGGCGGATCGACGGCAAAACCGGCCACGCAGACGGCTGCAGCCCCCTCCAGGGAAAAATATGTCGGCGTATCATATAAACTCGTGCTCCTGCGCGATAACGGCTCGTTTGACATTGTCAGTAAAAACCGCACCTTCCGCACCGGCGAGAAGATCAAGCTCCTCGTCAGGACCAACAGGCCCGGTTATCTCACGATAATGAACATCGGCACATCCGGGAACTCGACCGTTCTGTGCAGCGAGCAGGTCGAGCCGGGCGCCATGGTAGAGATCCCGAGAACGGGTAATTTCCGGTTCTCCGGTGCTCCGGGAACGGAAAAGCTCCTCGTCATGCTGTCGGGCCAGCCGAACCCCATGGGAGCCCCTTCATCATCGACGGTGGCATCCGCGCCACCGCCGCCTCCACCGGCTGATGCGTCTTCAACGGCAGCGCTTCCTCCTCCGCCTCCACCGGGTGCGTCCGATGCAGCGAACGTACCGCCCCCTCCGCCTCCCGCGGTTATGACCGCATCGCTTGAAGGCTCGAAGGACATAACTCTCGACAGCAACAGCACGAGCTACGCGGTGATCAACCCGAAAAAGGGCTGGAAACCTGAGGCGCGGGGGAAAAAGGACATTATCATGGAATCAGCGGGCGGTGAGAATTTCGGCGTCGTGCCGGCATCCTACGTCGCGGACGGCAGTATCCTCACACTGGAGATAAAGCTCAAACACAGATAAGGAGTGTCTATGAAAAAGGACGGTATAAGGTTTCTCATCATTGCTTTCGTCGGGGTGTTCTTCCTTTACTCGTGCGCTTCCATGCTGCCAAATCCCGATGAGATAAAGACGGAAGAAGACCGCATTCGGGCGAGAAGTCAATGTATCGCCATGTACACGGCCGGCGGCGCCCTCGGCGGCGCCATTATCGGCGGGCTTATCGGCGGCGACTGGAAGGGGGCCGGTATCGGGGCCGCGATCGGCGGCGGCATCGGCTTCGCCTATGCCTGGGGCAAGTGCCTTTCGCTCTATTCCACCCTGAAAAGCACCCAGACGGCAGGCTATCAGGAAACCGCGCAGAAGACGGGGTACAACCAGTCGCAGGGCGACGTTGTCAAGATCCAGAGGTTCAATGTGACCCCGGCATCGATCGCACAGGGCGGCTCGGTGAAGCTCAATGGCTCATACTATGTCATGGCCCCGCCCGACCGGAAGGAAATAAAGGTAACGGAATCACGGATCGTGAAATACTTCGATCCCTCCAAGAACGAGTTCGTGGACCTCGGCCAGGTTGACCAGGAGATAACCGCGGCGCCGGGGACCAGGACCGCAGACGGTTCTTTCGATATCCCCAAGGACGTCCCCGAAGGTCGCTACAAGATCGCATTCGTCGTTAATGCAGAAGGCAAGTCGGATATGGTTGAGCGTGAGCTCAACGTCCGGAAAGGAACGGCCTTCGTCCCGGGCTTTAACATGCAGGCCCTCGACCGGCCGGTCTCGTATTCCGCCCAGCCGGTCATCATCGTAGAGGAAGTATCTATGCTCCACAGAACGGCAGGCGGCCCCGTCGTGAGGTAAGGAACATGAAGTTTTTCAGAATCATAGTTTTCGCAGCGGCGTGCCTGGCCTTCCTTGCGGCCCGGGGCGCCACGGTGTGTGCCCAGACAACGCCGGTTACGGACGGGCATTTGAACGCTATCAACAACAGCTTCAAACAGAACAGGATAGCGAACGGTTTCGCCGAACTCGACTCCTACGGCCGGGTCCAGCTCAAAGGCGGTTACGAGGATGACAGGCAGGTTGACCAGGCCTTTTCCCTTGCCCAGCAGGTCGTTGGCGTCAAGTGGGTCTCCCCTGTCACCCCCGACAATATCAAGGTCAAAGAATGGGAAAAGAGGATCGGCGGCCTCTTCAGCCGGGCCCGCGTCATCAGGGAAACCGGGCCTGAGTCCTCTGTTCCGGGCGCGGTCCGCAACCGGTATGCCCTTGTCGTCGGCGTCGGCCAGTTCAAGTACGGTATCCAGTCACTGCAATATACCGTGCGCGACGCATCGAGTTTTTACAGCTTCATCGTCAACCCGCAGGGAGCGGCATTCCCCCGCAACAACGTCTATTACCTGACCGACCAGACGGCGACCCGGGCCAACATCATGAAGTACCTCAACACGATCAAGGCCCAGGCGGGACCGGACGACCTTGTGGTCATCTACATGTCGAGCCACGGGACGCCTCCCGATAAATTCGGCGGCGTTCATATCGTTACGTATGACACCGAGGTGAAGCCGCGTGAGAGGGTCTGGCAAACAGCGGTCACGGAAACGATGCTCAAGGATTTCGTTGAGAGCCTCAAGGCGAGGCGCCTCGTCATGATCCTCGACACATGCTACAGCAACGGCGCATATCGCTCCATACCCGGTTTTCTGCCGCCCGGAGGCAAATCCCTCGGCGCAGATGACGATGAGGGCTACGGCATATCCAGGGACTACGGGAAAAGGCTCCTCGGCTCCAAGGACATCGTCCTCGATGACGAGCCGAAGAAAAAGAGCTCGGGTAAAAGCATCGACAGCCAGGACGGGTACGGCAAAGTTCTCCTGTCCGCCAGCAGCGCGGGCGAGAAATCGTGGGAGTCGGACACCCTCAAGAACAGTGTGTTCACCTACTACTTCGTCGACGGCTTAAAGCGGTACAACGGCTCCGTAAAAGATGCATTCACATATTCAAAACCGCTTGTTTCCCAGAGGGTCAAGCAGGAAAAGGGGTCGGACGTTTCTCAGACACCGCAGGCAATGGCGACAAGCGATAACTGGAACATGCGCATTACCAAATGAACGCGACTTTCAAATAAAGAGGAGGATCTATAGATGAGGAAGATGGTATTCGTTGTGACGATAGCATTCCTGGTTTCGATCGGGCTCATGGCGACGGGCTGCGACAAGCTTCCGTGGAACAAGCCTAAAGCCGAACCCCCGAAAGAGGCAGCACCGCCTCCCCCGCCGCAGGAAGAGAAGAAGGCCGAAGCGACGGCGGCGCCCGATAAAAAAGGCCCCGGTGAACCGAGCGAAGCGGCAAAGGCGAATCTCAAACAGGCGATGCAGTACATAAACACGGCAAAGACTGCACCCTCCAAGGCTGCCAAAAACGAGAACATCAATAACGCCATAGCGGAATATTCCAACGCCATCAACAAGGACCCGAACTATGCAGAGGCGTATGCCGGCAGGGCGGGGGCATATATGCAGCAGGGTAAAAATAACAAGGCCCTCGACGACTTGAAGAAGGCCAAAGAGATCAAGCCCGACAGCGCCAGCATCCGCTATAACCTTGCATGCGTGCATTCATTGATGGGCAACACCGACTACGGCCTCGATGAACTTGACGCGGCGCTCGACAAAGGCTTCAACGATTATGACTCCCTGAGGAAAGACCCGGACATCAACAACCTCCGCAAAAAAGCGGAATTCCAGAAGATCCTGGAAAAACACAAGGTGTTTATCACAAAGTAACAGTCAGACAATAAGGACCTTCCAAAACCCTGTGGGCACGCAAGGCCCGCAGGGTTTTGCCGTCTTGCAGGGCGGCCTGACGGGCCCCCTTTCTTTCTCGCCCCGGTATCATCTTTGTTGCAATCACCCCGGCAGTATGTTAAAAAATTAACAAGCGAGGGTGACCATAAAATGAGCAATTTTCTCGATAAGTTGTCCGTCAGGCACATGACAAAAGACGACCTTGACGCTATCGTGGAGATCGATACCAAGGTCCTCGGCGAACCAAGGCGGGAGTACTGGGTGACCAAGATCCTGAAACAGGCGGAGAACAGGCCGCCGGATGTCTCTCTCGTTGCCGAGATAGACGGAAAGGTCGCGGGCTTCATACTCGGTGAGGTCAGCGGATGGGAGTTTAAGATCCCCCACAATATCGGCTGGATCGATACAATAGGCATCGACCCGGATTACCAGAACCGGGGTATCGCGAAGGTCCTCGCGGTAGCCCTCATCGAGAACCTTCAGAAATACAGCGTCAACATAATTTACACCCTCGTGAACTGGAACGACTGGGACCTTCTCCAGTTCTTCCACGCCATGGGATTCTCCCGCGGCGACATGATAAACCTTGTCCTGAAGGTGTAGAAGCCGTTCCGCGTTCCGCGTTCTACGTTCTACGTTAAAAAATCATTTGTATTGGTCTCGATCATGCGGGACGGTCAATTCATCTTCGATCGGACCGCGCACCGTTCCTTTTCCCGTCGTCATCCCGGCTTGCCGGGATCCCGTGGCTTTTCTTTTCCCGGGTACACGGTCACTCCCGGGATGTTCACAGGGACAATGACCTGTACATGTCATGTACGGCAAACCACGCTTGATGGGCCTCGTGGATGGTGAGGCTTGGCATCCTCACTGTAAAGAAGGCAAAGGCAAAGCCGCTGGATCCCCGCTTTCGCGGGAATGACGGCGGGGAGGGGGGCTGACTGTCCTTTATGATCGGAACCAATACATCACCTGTCCGTCATCCCGGATTTGACCCGCAATCCCCCACCACCCCGGTCATCCCGGTGCTTGACACCGGGATCTAAGGTTTTGTTTTTGCCGTTGTTTTAGGAAAGACGAGTTTGAGGAGACCGAGAGGAAGGACCCTGCATTCCCGCTTTCTCGGGAATGACGGTGGAGGGATCGATCACGCCATCCTTGCGATACCCCGCCCGGAAGACAATCAGGTCTATAAAAGTATTTGTCGAAGGATCCGATCAAACAGCAACTGACCGTCCCGCATGGTCGGAACAGATAGACTGAGGTTTTTAACGTAGAACGTTGAACGTAGAACGCGGAACGTTTCGTCTAAGACTTGCGATCATCAATAATTATCTTGAGCTTTGCGTTCCTGTTGATCTTGTTGCCTTTTATCCTGTTGGCTGCCTTGAGGTCGTCGATGTCTACGCCGTATTTGCCGGATATGGAGGTCAGTGTCTCGCCTTTTTTGACGGTATGGTACCGGACCTTTTTGGAGCGGGCAGAGGCCGTTTTTTTCGTTTCGGCCTTCGGTTCGACATGGCTCACAAGGCGGAGCTTCATGTTGGGGTAAACCCTGCTGCCCTTGAGCTTGTTCGCCGTGCGCAGGCTGTCTTCGTCTATCCCGTAACGGTCGCTGATGTCCGACAGGGTCTCGCCTCTTTTCACGACGTGAAAGACCCTGACAGTCCGGACTGTCTTCGCGCGGTCCCTGGCCGTGGGTTCTTCAGAAGGTTTCACGGCCGTTTTCGGCGATGCGGACGACCTGATGGCTGCCACGAGGGCCCGTTTGTCGCTGCTCATCTTCTTTACCGTTCTTAACTCGCTTATAGCCGGGATATCCTCGCTGTCCGGCCGGGACACGGCCCTATTGCCGATGTCGCCCGTATCGGCACGCGCCACCGATTGGCGGGCGGTCTCCGGCGAGAACTTCGGTATGGCGAGTACCATGCCGGGCTTTATCCGCAGATCGTTATCGCTCGAATTAACGAGAATAAGATCTTGCCGGTCTATCTTGTGTTTCTTGAGGATGCTCGCGACGCTGTCCCTTTTCCTGACCTTGTACGTCGTGATGCCTTTGAGCGCCGGAAGGCCCTCGAGCTCAGGCCCCAGACGCTCGTAAAAGGTCTGGGCGCTCACGTCGGAAGGCAGCTTGACAACGTAGTCTTTCCCCGGAGGGGTGATGCCCCTCAAGATCTCAGGATTGTATGTACGGACGAGGTCGACATCAACGAGCGATGCCTTCGCGATCGTGGCTACCGGGGTAGCAGGAGGGACCTTTACCTCCGTGAACCTGACCGGGGCATCGTATGTTACGCTGCCGAACCCGAATTTTGCCGGGTCCTTGGCAATGATGGCCGCCGCGATGAGCTGCGGAACATATTCCCGGGTTTCCCTGGGAAGCGTGTTGTACCTGTGAAGCTCCCAGAAATCCGACGTGTTATATTTCTGGGTGAGCCTGCCTATCCTGCCTTCACCGGCATTATAGCTTGCCGCGGCAAGATACCAGCACCCGAACTGGTCGAACAGGTCCTTGAGGTACTTCGCGGCGGCAACCGTGGACTTTTCGGGGTCCCGGCGTTCATCGACCCAGTAATTGACCTCGAGGCCGTAGCGCCCGCCGGTGGAATAGATGAATTGCCACGGGCCCACCGCCCTGGCCGTCGAATACGCCTTCGGGTTGAACCCGCTTTCGATCATGGCCAGGTAAACAAGGTCCTCAGGCATGTTACGCTCACGAAGTATCTCCCGGATGATCGGCACGTAGAGCCTCGATCTTTTGAGCCAGTTGGCGAAGACCTTCTTCCTGTCTTCGGAAAACCATCGTATGTAATATTTAACGGCATCGTTGAAAACGATGGGGATGTCAAAGTTCTTGTTGTAATTGGTGGTCAATAGCCTTGTAATGTCGTCGTCGTCGCTGACCCTCATTTCAAGGGAATAGGGTTTGGCGCCCTCCCGCTCCCGGCCGCCCTTCGCCTCAAGGGTCTTCGTCTTTGAGGACCTTGTGACGGTCTTTTTTGATCTCGGGGGTTGGGCTGCGTCAGCCGGCCTCACGGCGGGCTGGGTGTACACTTCGGCTGGCGGGAGAAGGGTGTCGGCTTGCTGGTTTGAAACATTACCGGTTGTTGCACATCCGGCCAAAAGAAAAACAAGAGCTGCCAGAAAACAGTATCGTTTCATATTCCCCTTGCACATGCTGTGGTGTTTACTGCAACCCTATTTTTGATGATATGAGTTATTCGTCTGTCATGTCAACAAAAAAATGGTTATTTATAAAGCTAATTCAACAGGTTGCCGCGTAAATCCCGGTAACCCCTGGAGAAGTCGTACGCCTTCATCCGTTTCTTGTTTTCAAGCTGAAGGTCCGTGATCGTGAGCAGACCTTTGCCCGTGGCCACCTCGAGCCCGGACCGCGTCACCGCGGTTATGGTGCCGGGAGACTGATCGTAAGGTGATGTCTCGTCGACCACGGAATGATAGATCTTCAGGCGTTTTCCGTCGAGGAATGTATAAGCCGCAGGCCATTCAACGAAGGCCCGTATCCGGCAACCGATCTCCCGGGCGCTTGAACTCCAGTCTATCTTTCCCATTTCCTTCGTGACGATCCTCGAATATGTGGCGCGGGAATGGTCCTGGGCCTCGCCCTTTATCACGGGCTCGCGCTCGAGGCGATCGACGATGCCCGACAGGATGTCCGCCGATCGTGCGGCAAGCCGGCGGGAAAGACCGGTATAGTCGTCATCCTCCCGTATCTCTGTACGTTCCTGGAAGATCACATCGCCCTCATCCATCTTCTCATTCATCCTGATGAATGAGATGCCCGTCTCCCTGTCCCCATTGAGGAGGGCCCACTGCATGGGCGACGGCCCGCGATAGAGCGGCAAAAGCGACGGGTGAATATTGACGGGGCCGATCGACGGGATATCGAGGGCCCACTTCGGTACGATCAGGCCGAAAGAGATCACGACAAAAAGGTCCGGCCTGTGAACCGCGATGCTCCTCGCCGCCTCGTCCTTAAAAGAATCGATCTCGATGAGCGGCAGGTTGAGCTCGAGGGCCGCCTTTTTCACCTCGTTATCGTCGATCTGGTAGCCTCTTCCCTTCGGCCGCGCCCTCTTCGTGACGACAGCGGCAACCGAGCCGCTGATCTTTTTGAGCGAGGGAACGGAAAACACCGAGGACCCGAAGAACACGATCCTCATGTATTTTTCCTGGAATACTTCTTCTTGAAGAGGGCCTTTTTGAGGGGGCTCAAGATATCGACAAAGAGGACGCCTTTCAGGTGGTCCGTCTCGTGCTGTAGAGCACGCGCCAGCTGGCCTTCGCAGTCGAACTCGATGGTCTTGCCGTTCATGTCCGTGCCCCGCGCAAGCACCCTCTTCGCCCGTTTGACATACTCATAGTATCCCGGAACGCTCAGGCACCCCTCTTCGGCGTTTTCTTCACCGTCCGTCTCGACGATCACCGGGTTTATGAGAATAATGTGTTCCTTTTCCCGCGGATTTAACGAGGCATCGATAACAACAAGCTGGACGGGAAGCCCGACCTGGTTCGCCGCAAGCCCCGCACCATGCGCAAGGATCATCGTTTCGATCATGTTCCCCGAAAGCTTGACGATTCCATCATTGATATTATTAATGGGCTGAGCAATCTTCCGCAACACCGGGTCCGGGATGACTTTTATGTCCAGAACTGACATGGCAAGATTATACAGTTTCAGGTCCGAGGTTTCAAGCTTAAGAGAACGGCGAACGGCGAACGGCGAACGGCGAAAAACTCTTTTTGCATTTTCTGTCAATTCAACAATTATTCTGGTGAATTTTTTCCGTTAGCCGTTAGCCTTTAGCCGTTGGCCGCCGTTTTTTAACTTTCCGGGCTGCGGTAGTACGGGAAGTGCGTGACCATTTTTTCTTCGACGTCGTCGAGGATGGCGTCGGCGAATTCTTTGAGACCGGCGGCGGCTTTCCAGTTCGGCGGGTCGTATTCGTCGATGTACATGAGCATCAGGAAGTTGACGATGCGCTGGGGCCTCCACGAGGTCATGGCGTTGAGTGTCTCTACAACGTCATTTTCGGCCTCCACAAGGCCCCTGTCGAGGGCCAGAAGCGCCGCCTGGGCGCAATAGAGGATGTCATCGCGGACCTCTTTGCCCGATGTTTCAAGGAATTCCCGCGCCCTGACGTTGACGGGCATTGCGTTGAGGTCTTTCATCACTTCGTTGTCGGTCGGTTTCATGCTCGCTAGTATTATACCGACCGGAATAGGATAATCAACATTTTTGATGATCTAAAAACATTGACTCGTTTTTTTGGCCGATGATATTATTGAAGATCGGGCCATCCATGGACAAAAAGATATTTATCGGGGTCGGCTCCAACATGGGGCAAAGCTACAAGAATTGCGTGATGGCCATAAAGAAGATATCGAGTGACCGGAGGGCGTATCTGCGTTCAATATCTTCGTTCTACCAGACGTCGCCAATCTCGGCCATCGAGCAGAATGATTTCATCAACTGCGCCATAGAGATCGACTGGATGGGCACACCGCAAGAGCTTCTGCAATTTCTCAACGAGATCGAATCATCGATGGGGCGGGTACGCAGCGAGAAGAACGGGCCCCGCGTCATCGATCTCGATATCCTCCTGTACGGGAACAGGGTCATAAACGAAGACTCCCTGACAGTCCCCCACAAAGAGCTCCACCGCAGGAGGTTCGCGATCATGCCCTGCCTCGAGATCGACCCGCACCTCACCCTCACAAAACCCCTCGCCACCTTCCTCGGCGAAACAGGCGACGACCAGAAGATAACGAAGCTGGAAGGGATCGGGTTCGACGAAGGAGAATAGGGACGGTTCCGCGTTCTACGTTGAAAGAACGTTCCGCGTTCTACGTTCTACGTTCTACGTTAAGAACATCAAAGACACTGGATTCCGGCAAGCCGGAATGACGATTTTCCCCTGTAATTTCAAGGAATTAAACAACGTAGAACGCGGAACGTAGAACGTAGAACGTTCTTTCAGGGTTTTATTATCACCTTTATCGATTCGCGCCCGTCGGAGACGAGCTCGAAGCCGCGGACGATCTCGGCGAGGGGGAGGCGGTGTGTTATGAGGTCGTCGACGGTAATCTTTCCTGTGCGTATCAGTTCCATGGCCTCGGTTATATCGGGCGGGCCGCAGTAGTAGGACGTCAGTATCGTGATCTCTTTCGTCCAGAAATCGTTGACGGGGACAACAACGTTTTCATCCGGCCCGGGGACAGCGAACAGGACGACAACGCCGCCTTTCTCGACGCATTGCCACGCCTCACTGACTGCCTGCCCGGCGGACGACGCCAGGATGACAATGTCGGCCTTGCAGCCGTTCTCCGCGACGAGGCGGTCGTGCACACCGTCACCGCCGTTTATGGCCTCCGCTCCCAGCCGGGCGGCGATCTCGAGTTTTACAGGGTTTACGTCGACCGCGAAAACACGGCATCCTTCGGCAACGGCCAGTTTCACATGGAGGAGCCCCGACATCCCGCACCCGAGGACCAGGACGGTCTTGTCTCTCCCCGCCCCGGCAAGGCGCTGTGCCCGGACGGCGCATGCAAGGGGCTCGATAAAGGTGCTTTGCTCGTACGTGACGTTCCCGGGAAGCAGGTATGTTCCCTTTTCGACGAAAACGGCAGGGACCAGGATATACTCGGCGAACCCCCCGGGAAGGCGCTCGCTGATCCCGGTGCATTGCGGATAGTGGCCGTTGCGGCAATAGCGGCATTCGCCGCACGGTATCTTCGGCGGGATAAAGACCCTGTCGCCGGCCTTAAACCTCTCCACGCCTTTCCCTAAGGAAACAACCTCCGCGCCGATCTCGTGGCCCTGGACGAGAGGGGCCCTCGGCAGACGGTACCACTCGACGATATCGCTTCCGCAGATGCCGCAGGCGTGGACCTTGACGAGCATCTGGCCCGGGCCTGGCCCGGGGGTCGGGACCTCCTCGATGCGGATATCCCTGTTGTTATACCAGTACGATACTTTGATGTGCGCCTCGCCTTCCCGTGCCCTATTTCTTTTTCTTCAGGCTGTTGTAAAGCTTCAAGGCCTCTTTCGGCTTCATATTCTCGTGGACGACGGCGCCTACCGCCTGGATCATGGCAACGGGCGCATCCGACTGAAAAATGTTGCGTCCCATATCGACCCCGGAAGCGCCCTGCTGTATTGCGTTGCAGGCCATCGTCAGGGCGTCGAGCTCCGGTATCTTCTTGCCGCCCGCCATAACGATCGGCACGGGGCATGAGGACGTCACCGTATCGAAATCCTTATCGACATAATAGGTTTTGATATAATGGGCACCGAGCTCGGCGCATATGCGGCAGGCAAGCTGAAAATACTTCGCATCACGCGCCATGTCCTTGCCGACCGCCGTCACCGCGAGGACCGGGATGCCGTAGCGGTTGCCGATATCCACCATCCTTGTCATATTGATGATCGATTCCTTCTCGAACTCCCCGCCGATAAAGACCTGCACCGCCATTGCGCAGACATTGAGCCGGATCGATTCCTCGATATCGACGGCAATGTCCTCGTTCGAAAGCTCCTTCAGGATGCTTGCCCCGCCCGAGACCCTCAACACGATCGCCTTCCGGGTCGACGCGGGAACGACGCTCCGCAGGATGCCCCGGGTGAGCATGAGGGTGTCCGCGTAGGGAACGAGGGGCAGAATATTGATGTCCACGCGCTCGAGGCCGGTCGTCGGCCCCTGGAAATACCCGTGGTCTATCGCAAGCATGACGGTCCTTCCCGTGGCAGGGTTGAATATTCTCGAAAGCCTGTTCTTGATCCCCCAGTCGAGCGAACCGCACCCTTTCAGAAAAAAACCCTCCGACTTCTGGGGTATGTCGATGTAAAAATTCTTGGCTTCCTTGATCCCGTCGATATCAGGCATCTTTGTCTCCTTTTTTGTGCTAAGCTTTTGATAATGCTGAAATTGTTCGCTGCGGAGAGTATAAGGCAAATGCAAATCAACCTTCAAGTTAAAAATAAGCACCGGCACCCGGCCGGCTTGAAGCTCGCGGCCGGTTTATGGTACACCATTGCGTGCGGCGCGTAATGGTGACAGCCGGGGTGAAAAGGGCATAATGCTCGACGAATCCATCATAAAGGACTTTATCGATATCGGGCGCGACATGTTCCTGCGGGGGCTCGTAAGCTCCCACGCCGGCAACATGAGCGTACGGGCCGGCGACCGGATATACATAACACGGACACATTCAATGACCGGGCGCTTAACACCCGCGGACATCATCGAGGTGGACAGTCTGGACCCCGACGATCCCGCCCTGAAGCGCGCCTCCACGGAATACGTTGTCCACAGGGCCATCTATACGAATACCGGCGCAGGCGCGGTCGTGCACGCCCATCCGCCGTATGCCACCCTCCTGTCCTTCGCCGGTGAACTCGTCCCCGTGGATGCGGAAGGGTCGTACCACTTCAAGCGCGTCCGCGTCATGGGCCCGCAAAACCCCATAGCCTCGAGTGAAACAGCGCAGCTCGTAAGCGAGGAGCTCAAGAAAAGCAGGATAGTCCTCGTCCGCGGCCACGGCAGCTTCGCCCGGGGCGAAACCCTGGAAGAGGCCTACATGCTGACAAGCACGCTGGAATCGTCAGCGTTCTATCTCCACCATCTGAAATAAAGACC
>CALMFJ010000006.1 GCA_937862865.1 uncultured Pseudomonadota bacterium
TTATCCCGGTCGCGGTCGCGGGGGCGCGCGGTGCGGGTGAGCTCGTTATTTCCAGCGTGGGGCTGGCGGTTTTTCTCGGGCATGTTTTTCCGGTGTTCCTGCGGTTCAGGGGAGGCAAAGGCGTCGCGACCGCCCTCGGCGTCTATATCGCCGTCAGGCCGTCGGTCATACTCGCCGCGTTTATCATCTTTGTTATCGTGTTCATGATCTGGCGCTACGTCTCGCTCGCGTCCATCATAGGGGCGGTCATAGTGCCGATAGGACTGTATATCGTGAAAGCCCCCTGCACGTTCGTCGTCATGGCCGGCATCATCGGCCTCATTGCCATAATCCGCCACAAAGACAACATATCCCGCCTCATCAAGGGAACGGAAAACAAGCTTTCCTTCAAGAAAAGCTGATGACGCGGTCCTCGCTTCACCGTTTCGGCCGGAAGAACGGGTTTTGAAGTCTGTTTATAATCTCCAAAATGAGGCAATTGAATAAAAACAGAACCTTAGATCCCGGCGTCAAGCGCCGGGATGACGGAGGTTCTTGGTTTATCATGATGTTAACGTAGAACGGAGAACGGAGAACGGAGAACCCGGAACGTTCATTTTCGTATGAAGCAGGAGGGGTCTTCGGCCAGGTAGTCGCCGGTGAGCGCCATGGCGCGGCCGCGGCACCCGCCGCAGATGCCGTGGTATTTGCAGTCGCCGCAGCGGCCTTTCAGGGTGTGCTCGCGGTTGCGCAAGTTAACGAACACCTCGCTCTCGCGCCAAATCTTATCGAAGGAGCGCTCGCGCACGTTGCCGGCGTTCACCTCAACGAAGGGACAGGGCCAGACGTCGCCGTTTGCTTTTATGTAGACGAAGCCCCTGCCTGCGGCGCATCCGTGGAATACCTTTTCGGCCATCTTCATCCATATGCCGTCAGTCTTCCCGCTCTGCTCCATAAGGAACGGCCAGTACTGGGGGCCTGCGACCGGCTCGACAATTGTGGACACGTTCTTCTGGGCGTCTTTGAGGTAGGTGAGGAGCCGTTCGTTCTCCGTGATGTCGAGGGTGGCGCTTTCTATATTGCTTCCCCTTCCCACGGGGACGAGCTGGTACATGAGCATGATGCCGGAGCCTTTTGCGTCGGCAAGCTCGATGAGGTCCGTCAGGGTGTCGAAGTTGTATTCCATGGCGGTGACGTTTATCTGGAGAAGAATGCCTGCCTTTGCGATTGCCTTTATTCCCCTCATTGCCAGGTCGAACGCGTTCGGGTTCGCCCGGATCCTGTTGTGGATCTCGGGAACGGAGGAGTCGAGGCTGACCGCGGCGCCGACGACACCGGCATTCGCAAGCCGCCGGGCCATGGCATCGTCGATCAGGGTCGCGTTCGTGGCTATGACGTTTGCGAAACCCGCCTTGCGGGAGTGCTCGAAGAGCTCGAAGATGTCGGGGCGGACGAGGGGCTCGCCGCCTGTGTACACGAGCATCCTGAACTCGTCGGCGCGGGCGAGCTCGTCGATGAAACGCTTGGCCTCATCGGTGGTGAGCTCGTCCGGCGCGGGTTTGCCGGACGTCGCGTGGCAGTGGATGCACCGCAGGTTGCAGGCGCCCGTGACCTCCCACGCGGGGTGGGCCGGGAACCCGATACAGCCCATGCCGTATGCGCCCGCCGCGACGGGAAGCGACTTTATGCTGTGCCTGAAAAGCCACGAGCCGAAATGGTCCCACTTCACGAGGTGCTTGAAATACAGGACGCTGCCGAGCTGTTTCATCACGAGGCTCGGCGGCCAGAATATCCGCTTGAGCGGAATAGGGCAATTTCCGAACAGGCCCATCACGGCCTCATGAAAGCCAGAGCGAGGATATAGGCGAGCGCGCTTCCGAGGTTTGTCACTATGGTCAGCGCGCACATAGTTTCGAGCAGTTTTTTGTTGGTGTACTTCTTTGCGCCCATCATAATGCACAACCAGAGGCTGACGGCCGCCACCGGAGCGTAGTAAATGAGCGCCGATGCAGGCAGGCCGCGGGTCACGGAGACGACGTAACCGGCGATGCCGATAAGGTGCATGACAATGTAGAGGACCGCCGACTTTTCCTTTCCGAAACGCACCACGAGATTGCTCTTTCTCGCGATAAGATCCGCGGGATGGTCGGGGAATTCGTTTATCAGGATGACATTGAATATGGTGCAGGCTATCGGTATTGACATGAAATGGATGACGCTGTGTATCCTGCCTGTTTGCAGGTAATATGCCACCGCCACCGGGAGCCAGCCGTAGCAGAACCCGATGAGCATCTCGCCCACGCCCCGCGTGACCCACCGGACCGGCATCATCGAGTAGAAGAACCCTGACAGGATGCCTATAACGCCGAGCGGTATCGTGAGCGGGCCGGTATCGTACTTGAACTGTATGATAAGCCCCGTGATGACGGTAAGCCCGAGGGCGACATAACTTGCAACGTGCGGGTATTGCCGGGGAAGGCGGTCCTTTATAATGACCTGGGTCCCGCCGGAAAACGCGTTCCTGTCCATCGAGGCCGAAAGCCTGTCTTCCATGACATCGCTGTATTCGCCGCCATAATACGTCGCGAGCATGATGAACACCACGGCGACCGTCCCCAGAATGAAAAGCGGGAGGTTGAAAACATTATCAAGTCTCCACGCAAGAAGCGTTCCCAGAACGAACGGGAAAACCCCGACGGTGTGGAACGGAGGCCTCGACAATTGCACCCACGCCTTGACTGTCCCGGTAAGTGACGCTCTTTCGATAGTATTTTCCATAAACGAGCTAACTTAACACAGGTACAGACTTTGTTTCAAGCTTGAGACCACTTTCGGGCCTAGAGGTACAGTGGTACGAGGCGGCGGTTCTTTATGTCGGCGAGGCCTTTATCGGTGATGCGCAGGAACGGAAGGCCGGAGAAGGGGATGGTCTGCAGGGTGAGGAACGGCCGCTCGAGGGTGACGCCTATCTTGCGGATGCTGGTTACCATCTCCTGCGTTTTGGCGGCGATCTCGGGGATGCTCCCTAAGGGCATGGTCCCGAAAACAGGCATCGGGAATTCGAAGATGACATCCCCGTCCTTGACTATGACGGTGCCCCCGTGAAGATCGATGAGGCGGTTGACCGCCTCTGCCATGTCATCTTCGGAGCTCCCCATGGTGAGGATGTTGCCCGTGTCCCAGATAAGGGTTGTTGCGAAGGCACCCTGCCTTATCCCCGTGCCCGTGATGAACCCCTTGCCCTTGATGGAGCTGTTATAGCGGTTTATCACGCAAACGGGGATTATGTCGGATGAAAGGTCCTTTTCGAGGTATCCGTCCCTGACCGGCGGCTCCCATGCGATCTCCTGGGTTATCGTCTGGTTGAGCACCTTGATGACGCGCACCGTGCCCCGGCCGCCCCTTGCGGGCACCTTGAGGTCGACGGGGGTTATCTTCTGCGCTTTGACGGTGTTCCGCGCGGATTCGGGATAGTGGTGGGGCCTTGCATCCTCGAGGTGTTTCCCGTCATCGAAGACCATCTTGCCCCCCGCCATGACCCTTTTCACCGAGACATCTTCGATGCTGTCGAGGAACAGGATGTCCGCGTGGCGCAAAGGTGCGATCGCGCCGAGATGCCGCAGGCCGTAATAGTCGGCCGGGTTGATCGTCGCCATCTTTATCGCGTCGATGGGCTTGAAACCGTATGATATTGCATCCCTGACGATCGAGTCGAGGTAGCCTTCCTCTATCAGCATGACCGCGTCAAAGACGTCCGAGGTCAGGATCAGCCGCCTCGTGTCGATGTCCATGTCCTTGAGGCGGAAAAGCTCGGGGAGTTCCTTGCGGACGAAGCCCTGCCTGATCATGATGTAGATCCCGAGCCGGAGTTTCTCGATGACCTCGTCCACGGTGATGGATTCATGACAGGATGTGATGCCCGTCAGGGCGTACTCGATAAGCCTCCTGCCGCGCGCCCCGGCGGCATGCCCGTCGAGCTTTTTGTTGAGGTCAAGGGCGGCCGCCGCCTGGCTGAGGATACGGCGGTCCCCCTCCACGATGCGGGTCCAGTACGCCTCCCCGATCGCGACAACGTCGTCCCGTTTCAGAAACTTTTTGAACTCGGCGAACGTCAGGCCCTTCGATCCTTCCATCGCGGGAAAGGGGGGGGTAAGCGGAGGAGCGAGAAAGTAGCAGCGCACCGGGTAGCCCCGCGTGCTTTCTGTGAATGCAGCGACGCCTTCCATTCCGCATGCGCACGCAACGGCGCTCGTTTCGGTGACAACGGTCGTTGTCCCCCCGCGGACCGCATACGGAGCGAATGAATAAAACGGGTACAGGCTGTCAATGTGTGTGTGCGCGTCGATAAAGCCCGGGCAGAGATACGACCCCCCGGCATCGATCACCTCAAGCGCGTCGTACCCCTGGGCCTTGCCGTTGCCTTCTACGGATGCTATGAAGCCGTCTTTTATGACAACCGCCGACGTGTCCTCAACGCTGTTCGTAAAGACATTGATGACTTTACCGTTGGTAATGACGCAATCGGGGCGCGTTCTGCCCTTGACGACATCGAGAAGTGTGCGTAGCGTTGCCGTGTTCATTTCAGTTATTTCGTACCCGTCGAAGTGCTTTTATTTTACTTGAAAAAGCCGTCCCGTGCAAAGTATTGTTTTGGGTCATTCGCAAAATAACAGGGGACAACACGTTGAACCGGCACAGGCGGACACTTTTTATCATTCTTTCAGCCCAGTACCTCATTGTTTATTTCCACAGGGTGTCCCCCGCGGTGATCGCGCAGGACCTCGTGTCAAGCTTTCATATATCGGCCACCGTTCTCGGGGTCCTTGCGTCCGCCTACTTTTACCCGTATGCCGCGATGCAGGTCCCGGTCGGCATCCTGTCCGATTCCTGGGGGCCGAAGAAGACGATCGTGCTTTTCAGTCTCGTCGCCGCACTGGGGGCCGTCGCGTTCGGGCTTGCCCCGAATTTCGGTTTTGCCGTCGCTGCCCGGGCGTTGGTGGGTATGGGGCTCGCGGCCGTGTTCGTGTCATCGATGAGGATATTCAGCCTGTGGTTCCACGGCGCCCAGCTCGCCAGGGTTGCGGGGGCCCTGATGGCCGTCGGCGGGATCGGGTGGTTCTCGGCAACCACGCCGCTCGCGGTGCTGTCCGGGGCCGTCGGCTGGAGGATGGCCATCGTCCTCGTGGGATGCGCCTCGATCGTCGTCATCTTTTTTATCGCGATATTTGTCGAGGACACACCGGAACAGAAGGGCCTGCCGCCTCTTGTCGAGGACGGGGAGGCCGTCTTCTCCGGGAAACGCGATATTGCCGGCGACGTGAAGATCGTCCTCAGGAACAAGTATTTCTGGAGCATCGCGGTCTGGTTCATCATGAGGGGAGGGGCGCTGTTCGGGTTTTTCGGCCTCTGGGCGGGCCCGTACCTCAAGGACGTGTACGGTGTGAGTAAGGGCACAGCGGGCGGCATTCTCTCGATGATCGCGGTCGCGATGATCTTCGTGAGCCCCATAATAGGCCATCTCTCGGACAGGACACTGAAGAGCCGCAAGAAGATACTCGTCTGGTCCTCTTTGCTCAATGTCCTGTGTTTCGGGTGCGCGGTCTATTTTTTTGACAGGCTCGGCGTGGCCTCCCTGTATGTGCTCTTTTTCCTCATGGGCATCACGGTCAGTTCGGTGGGCACGGTTGCCATCGTTACCGCAAAAGAACTTTTCCCCGGCGAGATCGCCGGGACGTCGATGGGGATGATCAACCTGTTCCCTTTTATCGGGGCGATCATCTTCCAGCCTCTCATGGGGTTCATCCTCGACCGGGCGGGCACGGTCGGCGGGGCCTACCCCCTGTCCGCCTACCGCTCGATGCTCTGGGTCTATTTTATCACGAGCATCTTCGCTTTCTTGAGCATCCTGAAGTGCAAGGAAACCTTCCGCGGCTAACAGGCCCTCATTTGCCGCATTTGAGCTAATTTCTTGCCAAGCGAGGGGTTTTTGGGCTACATTGAAGCGAATACCCGATGAGACACAGGGAATGATCAAGAAGACGCTACAGGACCTCAAGGACCTCGTTGCCGTTGCGAACTCGGACCGGGCGCCGGATGTCATCATAGAAGGCGGTTCGGTCTTTGACGTATTCACGGGGGAGATCACCCCGGGGGACGTGTGGATATGCGGCAGTTGGATCGCGTATGTGGGCGCGGCAAAAGCGAGAACGGGCCCGCATACCCGGACCGTCGATGCGAAAGGCCTTATCGCCGTTCCGGGGTATATCGATGCCCACGGTCACGCCGACCTGTTTTATAACCCCGCATCTTTTTCCGATATTGCCGTCACGAAGGGCACGACCACCGTTTTTTCGGACAGCCACGACCTCATCAACTCGGTCGGCCCGAAAGGATTCCGGGAGATCCTGCGACAGGCCCCGCATTTCAACATCAAGTATCTCTGGGGGGTCCCGGCGACGTACCCCCCGTATCCCGAGATCGAAGGCGGCGACATCCTGTCGCTGTACGACATCCGGGGCCTCCTGTCCGATTACCCTGAATGCGTATCCTTGAGCGAGGTTTCGCCCTATCTTCGGATCACGAAGAACGAGGACGACATACTTGAGCGTATCCTCCTTGCGCGGTCGATGGGAAAAAATGTCGAGGGCCATACCCTGGGTGCATCGTACGATCGCCTGAATGCCCTCGCCGCCGCGGGGATAACGTCCTGCCACGAATCCATCCGTCCGGATGACATAAAGAACCGCATCCGTCTCGGCCTTTACACGATGGTCCGCATGAGCTCGATCAGGAACGACCTCGAGTCGCTTTGCCCCACGATAAATTCCCTGCCGAAGGATTCGGTCATTCTCGTTTCCGACGGCATATTTGCGGGAGATCTGGTGGATAAGGGCTATATGGACCATATTGTCAGGGCGGCGATCGGTTTCGGCCTCGCGCCGCAAGATGCCATCAGGATGACGACGCTCAACCCGGCCCGCTATTTCAGGATAGACCACGATGTCGGAAGCATCGCCCCGGGAAGGATCGCTGACATACTCCTGTGCCCGGACCTCGAGAATCCCGCACCGGCGATGGTCTATGAGCGCGGCATGCTGGCCGCGCGTGACGGGGTCCTTGTGCGGGAGCGCTCACCCCGGATCGAGGGGGACATACGGTCATATCCCTATAATTTTTCATCCGTTGTGCCCTCCGATCTCGAGATCGAGCGGCAGGAGGCGGGGCCGGTGCCCGTTATCGACATTATCGACCGGACCGTGACAAAGAGGATGGAGGCCGACCTGCCCCGCAGCGGCAGCCTGATACTGCCCGACCCCGGCCGCGATATCCGGAAGGTCCTGTACAGCCGCAGGGAGGAGAAAAAATGGGGGCAGGGCTTTCTCCACGGTTTCGGGGCGCGTGCCGCCGTGGCTTCAACCGTCGCGCACGAAACGCACGGGCTTATCGTTCATGGCTTCGACGATGACGATATGGCACTGGCGGCCAGTACGGTGCTGGCTATCAATGGAGGCATTGCGGTCGTCGAGGACGGCAGGGTCCTCGAGGTCCTTCCGCTCCCGATCGGGGCGACCATGTCGAGCCTTTCGGTCCCCGAAATAAGTTCCGCCTACAGAAAACTGAACTCCATCCTCCAGGGGTCGGGAAGCACGCTTGACGACCCGGTCTGGACAACGTGCTTTTTGACCTTCACGTCCATCGTGGAGCTCAGGATAACCGTATCGGGGACGTATGACGTCAGAAAGGGTTCGATAGTATTTTGAAGCAGGGACCCCGCAACAAATCACGGCCAAAAACCTCTTCGGGGAAGATATTCAAATACTTCCTTATACTTCTCATCGCCTCGGGCGTGCTGTTCATCGCGGCGTTCGCGTTCTTTCTCGTCAATGACATCCCGTCCGTCGTCGCCCTGAAAGACCTCAAGAACAAGCCGGTCACGAGCGTGTACGACGCCCGGGACCAGCTGATCTACCTTTTCGTGCCCGACAACCGCGTTTTCGTCCCGTACAAGAAGATCCCGAAGCACGTGCGGTCAGCCTTTCTCGCGGCCGAGGATGCGGACTTCTTCAAGCACGGGGGCGTCGATCCGCTCGGCATACTGAGGGCTTTTGTCAAGAACGTTATCTACGGGCGGATGGCGCAGGGCGGGAGCACGATAACCCAGCAGGTGATCAAATCTCTCATCCTCGGTCCCGAAAAGAGCCTCAACAGAAAGATCCGCGAGGCCATCCTTGCCTGGAAGCTCGAGACGTACCTGAACAAGAACGAGATACTGAACCTTTATCTCAACAACATCTACATGGGGCACGGCGTTTACGGTGTCGAAGCTGCATCCCAGGTCTATTTCGGCAAGCATGTCTGGGAGATAACGACGGCCGAGGCCGCTCTCCTTGCCGGGATAGTCCAGGCACCGTCCCGCTACACACCGAAGCGGCACCCGGGCAACGCCCGGATCAGGCAGGAATACGTCGTCGACCAGATGTTTCAGAAACACTTCATCAACGAAAAGGCAAAGCAGCAGATTTTGAAGGAGAAAGTGGCGATCAGGGAGGACGACGGCGTTTTCCAGGACAGTTATTATAAAGACAATATTTTCCGCTACATCGAAGCCAAATACGGCAGGGGCGTTCTTTCCCGGAAGGCCCTCAAGATATACGCCGCCGTCGATAAGCAGATGCAGAAAGCGGCCGAGGAGGCGATCGTAAGGGGCCTTAACCAGTACGAGCAAAGGAACGGTGAATTTACGGTTCTTTACAACATAGCCCACAGGAAGTGGGACGATTTCAGGAAGGCGGAAGAGCGGGACCTTAAGCTCTCTCCCGCCGTGAAGGGAAAGACCTGCAACCTCCTGGTATCGGAACGGATAAAAGACGGCTATACCATCTTTGCCGGCGAAAGGAAAGGGACGCTGAAGATGAGCGAATATCCCTTCAAGCCGGGCGACGTCGTGAAGGGGCTGTGCACCGGCGAGGACCAGAAGAAGAAACTGCTCCTGTTCCAGCCGGTACGCTCGCTCAACGTCGAAGGGGCGCTCGTGAGCATGGATGTCAACACCGGGTACGTCTATGCCCTCGTTGGCGGAAGAGATTTCGAGAAGAGCCCGTACAACAGGGCCACGACCGCGAAAGTGCAGGCTGGCAGCGCCTTCAAGCCGTTCATTTACGTGACCGCCCTCAAGAAAGGCTATACCCCCGATTCTATATTGCATGACGAGGCAAAGTCATACGGCGGATGGACCCCCAGGAATTACGATGGCCGCTATTCCGGCGACATCTCGATGAGGGACGCCATCGCCTATTCAAAGAATGCCGCAACGGTCAGGCTTCTCGAAGAGATAGGGGTGTCTTCGGTAAAGGAAACGGTCAAGGACCTCGGGATTGATGCTGACATCCCGAGCAACCTCTCCATCGCTCTCGGGTCATCGAACATTACACTGCTCGAGCTGGTAAAGGGGTTCGCCGCATTTGCGAATGGCGGCAGCCGGATAAGGCCTATTTTTATCCGCAGGGTTGTCGAGATGAACGGGAATGTCCTTGAAGATACCCCGATCCAGAAGGAAAGGGCCCTATCGGAGGAGGTTGCCGCATCCATGAACATCCTGCTGAAAGGCCCTGTTCAGTACGGGACGGCAAAAGGCGCATCCGCCCTTGGCTACCCCATAGCGGGGAAGACCGGGACGACGAGCAATTACTACGATGCTCTTTTTGTCGGTTATTCTCCCCATATCGCAACCGGTGTCTGGGTCGGTTTCGATGCGCGGACATCGCTGGGAAAGGGGGAAAGCGGGGGCCGCGTGTGCCTTCCCATATGGATGAACTACATGGGTTCGGCATTGCACCATTTCCCCCCCGACGATTTTGGAACAGCACACGCGGAGCCTGCGCCGGCCGATCCGTCGGCGCCGCCCCAGCGCCCCGGACCGGGTGAGCCCGAATCACGAAATAATCCTTATTAGTGCAAAATATGATATACAGAAAGATCACTGTTAGGAAGGGGTGGACATGAAAATGAAGAGGATAGGAATCTTATTTGCCGTATGTTGTGCACTGGTTTTCCTGGTGTCGTCCGCGTTTGCCCAGACAACGCCCAAAGAGCAGCCCAAGGCCCCCGAAAAAGACCCAACCTGGAAGATATATCTGGAATCCGAGACGAAGAAATATTACTTCAGCCCCGGCACCTTAAAGATACTCGACGGCCGGAAAGTTCAGGTATGGGAAAAGATCGCGAACAAGACCACGGACGGGGAGGTCGACACCCTGAAGAGCCTCATAGAGCTTGATTGTTCTTCAAGCAAGTACCGTGTAGTCGCCACGAAGGAATTTGACCCCGCGACCGGTGCCGACAAGCCGGAGATTGTTTCCGAGAACGAACCCTGGCAATACTTCTCTCTCGAATCGATCCTCGGCGTGCTCTGGGATAACGTCTGCTATAAGGGCGGCGTAAAGATCCATGATGCATCCAAGCCCGCAAAACCGGTCAAACCGCCGAAAGAAGAAAAGAAGAAATAAAACAGGCAAGAGGCAATGGGCAATGGGCTATAGGGAAGATACTATTTCCTATTGCCTCTTGCCTGTCCCCTTTCATTTCCCTATGCAGAACTGCCCGAATATCATATCCAGTATGTCTTCGGTGCAGGTTTCCCCTGTGATCTCGCCGAGGCGGTGCAGGGCTTCCTGGAGCTCGAATGCAAGGAGCTCGGCGTGGTGCCCGTTGTTTTTGAGGCCTTCTATGACCCTGCCGATATTGTGTGAGATTTTCTCGAGAATGTCCCGGTGACGCAGTGTCGTGATGAGGAGCGGCCGTCTCCGTTTCTTCCGTAAAATATGGGAAAAAATTGAGTTTTTTGCTTCATCGAGGCCGGCGCCTGTCCTTGATGATATATTGATGTACGACTTTATATTTAATGATTTCAATACATTAATGTCAAAACGTTTCTCAAGATCTGATTTATTTACTATAACTATTTTATTATACTGACTAATTTCATTATAAACATGTCGATCTTCGTCAGAATACGGCTGTGAGCCGTCGATCACCCATGCGATCAGGTCTGCCTCGGCCGCCCTTTCTTTCACCCTGCGTATGCCTTCCTCCTCCACGATATTTTCGGGTGTGCGGATCCCGGCAGTGTCGATCAGGCGGACCTTCATGCCTCCAATGTAGAGGGTCTCTTCGATCAGGTCGCGGGTCGTTCCGGGCAGGTCGGTGACGATAGCGCGCTCCTTGAGCGCAAGGGCGTTGAGAAAGCTGGATTTCCCGACATTGGTCCGTCCCGCTATCAGGACTGCAAACCCGCTTTTCAGTCCCTTGCCTTCGTAATAGGACGAGACGAGGCCGTCAATCTCATTGCGGGCCTTCGCGAGCGCGGCAAGGTGTCCGTAGAGGTCTATGTCGATGTCTTCCTCGGGGAAATCGATCGACGCTTCGAGGGCAGCGAGGGCGCCTTTCAGGACGTCCCGCAGGGCGTATATCTTTTTGGAGAGACGGCCCTTCAGGTAGCCGACGGCATACTTCAGTTCTTCGTCGGTCTCGCTCTTGATGACATCGAGGACGGATTCCGCCTGAACAAGGTCTATCCTGCCATTCAAAAAAGCCCTTTTTGTGAATTCACCGGGGTCGGCCAGACGGGCCCCCTGGCCCAGGATGACCTTCACGATCGCGGACTGAGCCGCAAACCCCCCGTGGGAATGGATCTCCGCAACGTCCTCGCGGGTGTATGTCCCGGGTGCTTTCATGAATACGGCAAAGACCTCGTCCAGGTCCGTGCCGCTTGCCGGGTCGTATATGTAACCCAGGCGCAGCAAGCCGTTTGCCGGTTTTTTCGGTCTGACCCTGGGCCTGAAGACAGTTTCGAGGATGCGGCGTGCGTTGGGACCGCTTATGCGGATTATACTTATCCCGCCCTCACCGGGAGGCGTGGAAACGGCACATATGGTTTCAACGCTTTCCGCGGGCGTTTCCACGGAAGCCTCCACGCTGGGCACGGGGATTGCCGCGGTCGGCGCCGAACGGCTTGCCGGTCGGGGTGATGATGACCTTTTTGATGTGGCCGTCACCTTCGCTTTTGGTCGTAACCCCCTTGTTGTGCTTGAAAAGGGTATGTATGATACGGCGCTCATAAGGGTTCAAGGGATCCGTTTTCATCTTTCTCCCGGTCCTTTTTGCCTTATCTGCCATTCTCTTAGCCATAATTGTTAAAGCTTTTTTTCGTCTTTCCCTGTAACCATTTATATCTATTAATAATTTAAGATTATGTCTAAATTTCTTGGCCACTGCGAGCCTTAAAACGTGCTGCAGGGCCTCGAGTATCTCACCGTCCTTCCCGATGAGAACATCGCCGTCATCACACTGGATAAGGAACAGGATGCGGTCCGTTTTCTCGCTGATGTCGGTCACCATCACCTGGAAATCAAGGCCGACATGCCTGCCGAATTCCTTGAGGAATGCCTCCCCGAATGACTCGGGGGTCTCTTCCGGTGTATCGGCTGTGACTGCCGCGGGAGCAGTCCGGGCAGTGATGTCGAGGACCGGGGCGTACCGTGCAGGTTCGTCCTCGCGGGAGCGCAATCTTACCGTGATACGGATTTTCTTTGTTCCGAGAAGTCCAAGGATACCTTTGGTATCGACTTCCTTGACGTCAATATCCAGTTCCCGTTCCTCAACCTCAAGCTGAACACACGCCTTCTTCACTGCCTCTTCGTATGTTTTTCCTTCGAATTCGTACGTTTCCATAGTTATATCGTGTCCTTATTTCAACTTCTTGTTGATGTAGTATTGCTGGGCTATGGAGGCCACGTTGTACACGAGCCAGTAAAGGACGAGCCCTGACGGGAAGCCCCAGAAGATGAACGTGAACACTATGGGCATGAACATCATCATCTTCTGCTGCATGGGATCGGCGCTTGTGGGCGTCATCTTTTGCTGGATGACCTGCGTTACCCCCATGATGATGGGAAGGATCCTGATGGGCAGGGTGTATCCCATGACCGTGAACGACCAAAGGTCCTCCGGCGCCGATAGGTCATTGATCCACCACAAGAACGGTGCGTGCCTCAGTTCTATCGCCCCCGACAATGCTTTGTACAGCGCAAAAAACACGGGTATCTGCGGGAGCATAGGCAAACACCCGCTCATGGGGTTCACGCCGCGTGATTTATAGATCCCCATCAACTCCTGGTTGAGGCGGGCCTTGTCGTCCTTGTATTTCTCCTGCAGCTTCTTGATCTCGGGCTGGACCGCCTGCATCTTTGCCATGTTCTTGAAGCTCATCACGCTCAGGGGGTGGAAGATTATTTTGATCAGGATGGTCAGCAGGATGATATCGATGCCGTAGTTGTGCGTAAAACGGTTAAAGAAATCGAGGAGCCAGACGAGCGGTTTGGCGATGATATCAAACCAGCCGAAGTCAATGATCTTCTCAGCCTTGACATTGAGGCTAGCGAGGATATCGCTCTTTTTCGGCCCGAAATAAAGCTTCCCCGACAGCTTGTTCGTGCCTGACGCGAGGCGGATATAGGGTATGTTTGTGTCGGTCTTGCCGATCGATAACGCCGGCCTGGCGCTGTCCGCCGGGATATAGATGAAGGTGAAGAAGCCTTCATCGAACCCGGTGTACTGATAGCTGTCTTTAAAATTCAGAGTTTCCTTGATCTTATCGATCTGGTTGAGGCCTTTGCCGTTGAAAACGAAGGGGCCCTTGAAGACGTAGCTCGATTCGTTCTTGTCGTTGATGACAGCAAAGTCCGCGTACACGGCCTGAGGCCCCGACCCTTCGACGGTGAGGCCCACGACGT
>CALMFJ010000007.1 GCA_937862865.1 uncultured Pseudomonadota bacterium
ACAGATCATTCCGCCTCAATCCTTGTATCCGCGCACCGATTAGCGTAATCTATCTCCAGGCGGCTGCCCGCATTTGCCGCCCCGGGCCCTTACGCCTTACCGATGGAGGAACACAATGGGAGCAAAACAAATCCATGACGGAATATATCTTGTAGGCAGTTCCGACATTACCGACGCCAGGGACTGCTGCATATACCTCTTGAACCTCGGCGACGAACTCGTCCTCATAGACGCCGGGGCCGGTGCGAGCGCAAATTCGATCATTGCCAATATCGACAGCCTCGGCTTCAAATCCGTACCCCTCACCACGATCGTCCTTACCCACTGCCATATCGACCACGTCGGCGGCGCTGCCGCCCTTCGCGACAAGTACGGTGCGCGGATCGTCATGCACAGACTCGACGCCGGCCCGGTCGAAACCGGGGACCAACGGCTAACCGCTGCATACTGGTACGGCGTAAACTTCCAGCCTCTTCCTGTCGACATCAAATTCTCAGGCCAAGAGCACACGCTTTCCGCCGGGCCCCATGACCTGGTCCTCCTCCATACACCTGGTCACACGCCCGGCTCCATCTCGGCCTATATCGATAAATCCGGAAAACGGGTCCTCTTCGGCCAGGACATCCACGGGCCATTCCTTGCAGACTTCGGCGCCGACATGAAGGACTGGACAAGCTCAATGAATCGGCTTCTCGCCCTCAACGCCGACATCCTCTGCGAGGGCCACTTCGGCATCTACCAATCGAACAAGAAGCTAACGGCATATATTGAGCGGTATCTGGAAGAATATGGGGAAGAATAGGCGATGGGCGATGGGAAATAGGGAAAACGCTCACCATCCAGACTCCATCACCTATAGCCTGTTTTTTATTGTTTCACGTGCAACATCATATTGTTTTGTTAATGATTACAACTTGTTAGGATGTCTGCCACTCACCGCGCAGGTTCCCTGTCCGGGAAACGCAGCTCGCGCTCGATGTCCCGGATCTTTCGCGCGAGCATATTCTTGACCCGCGCCTCCATCTCCGTGAACTGCACAGAGGCCATGGCGATCGTCTTCCGTATCCTTTCGTTCTCCGGTTCCCACACTCTCAGGACCCGCCCCTGCACCGAGTGTGCTGCTGAGTCCATCACTATCGTCAGCGCGATATCGTCCCCGGCATTCAGCGCGTTAGACCGTTCATAGCTGAACCGTGCTCCCCCGATCGATACATCGATAAGGTTGACCGGTCTCCCGTGGATGGAAATCGTAAGCCCCGAGCTCCCCGGCGGTTCCAGGCGGAAGAACATCCGCAGGTTGTATTCCTCGGCCTCGCCTGCCTGCCTCAATGCCAGGGCCTGCACCCTTACGGTGGGGTTGAGCTCGTAATCGGCGATGAAGCCCGCGATGACCGCCGGAAACCCCATGCGGCGCAGCCGTTTCCCCGACTTGTCGAGGAAGGTGACAAATATCTCCTGTCCAAGGCGCGTGCGCGATATCGGCGGATCGGTCTGGGCCGCGATCAGCACATCCTCCCCGGCCTCATGTATGACCGAATTTCCCACATCGATTGTCTCCCTCATGTGGTCGACATTCACCACGAGGTTTATGTTGGTCCCCGGCCTTATATTCATTCTGATTGCCTGATCCATCTCCTGAACGGGTACGCCGCTATGACAAGGACCATGGTCACCCCGTCGGTATGGTTCTCCAGGGCGTGCGGCGCGCCAGCCGGTATCCATACCGAATCCCCTTCTTTCACTTCCTCGATCTCGTCCCCGACCTTCATGTGCCCACCGCCCCGATATATATGGTATATCTCCTCCACCGGGTCAATGTGCTCCTCGATAACCTTGCCCGGCTGCAGCGTCGCATACGCGAGGAACTCGATCCCCTCCATAAAATGGCTCGTCAATATCATAAAGGCGTCCGCGCCGCCGTGCGCCCTGTAGTGTGTCCCTGACACCTCAGGATCGTTAAAATGTCTGACTATCATATCTCTCCCGTCAAATAAAGTATCGGCAATCCTGTGCCATTTGATAACCTCCCGTTGCTCTTCACCGGGGTACGGCGCGCCCTTTCCTTTCTGATTACGAGATGTTGCGGCACTTCGTAGCCCGTCCGGGGCCCTCTTGAGGTTTTTCCATTATTACGGTATATCCCTTCAATGTCAATGTTTTTCGGCCCCGCCTTCCTCGGGCTCCATTGACACGCCGGCCTCTATTTTGATAGAGTTGCGTTACCTCTGAAGACGTAAGGGAAACAATGGAAATATCGAAACGAGCCGGCCGGATACCGCCCTTTTATGTGATGGAACTCCTCGAAAAGGCCCGCATGATGGAACTGCAGGGCCATAGCATAATCCACATGGAGGTCGGAGAGCCCGGGTTCGAAACCCCCGGCAACATAAAAGCCGCCGCCATAGAGGCCTTAAGCCAGGGCAAGACCTTTTATACACACAGCCTCGGCATTCCCGAATTGAGGCAGGCGATCTCGGACAATTATGCCGCCTCCTGCCGCGTCAAGGTCCCTCCCGACCGCGTAATAATAACGAACGGCTCCTCGGGGGCATTTACCCTTCTGTTCAATGCCCTGCTCGAACCCGGCAGGTCGCTCTCCCTGTCCGATCCCGGCTACCCGTGCTACAGAAACATCGCATCGCTGACAGACTGTGCCATAGAACCGATTCATGTTTCGGCAGAAGAAAACTACGAGGTCCTTCCCGGTCATTTCGATACGGTCAACCCCCCCGATGTTCTCATCATCGCCAACCCGTCGAACCCGACCGGCACCGTCTACCGGCCCGAAACGATTGCCGCCCTTCACGGGCGCCTTTCCAAGACCGGCAGCCTGCTGATCGTCGACGAGATATATTCCGGCCTCACGTACGATATCGATTTTACATCGAGCGCCTGTATCGCCGATGACATCATCATCGTAAGCGGTTTCTCCAAGGCCTACGCCATGACCGGCTGGCGCCTCGGATGGATGATCGTTCCTCCCGACCTTGTTCGCCCGCTCCAGAAGCTGGCCCAGAACCTTTTCATAGCGCCCCCTTCCGTCTCGCAGTATGCAGCCCTCAAGGCCTTCGACAGCACCGAAGAGCTTCCGCGCATGCGTTCCGTCTATAAGCAAAGACGGGATTTCCTCATCCCCCGCTTACGAGGCCTCGGTTTCACCATCCCTCGCATTCCCGACGGTGCGTTCTATATCTATGCCGGCATCGAAAACTTCGCCATGGACAGCATGGTCTTTGTCGAAAAGGCCCTTGCCGAAGCCGGGGTTGCGATAACCCCCGGCTATGATTTCGGTGCGTTCCGGGCGTCCTCCCACGTGCGTTTCTCATATGCCGACAGGCTTGAGAACCTCAAGGAGGGCTGCGACAGGCTCGAGGCCTGGCTTAAGGCAGTCTGAACCGCGCGCCATCCAACATATCTATAATGTTTTTTCCCCATTGCGCGATAAAACTGTAAAGGAGGCTTTGTGCCCAGGATAAGCCCCTCCGGGCTCACACCCGGAATGATCACGGCGCGGCCGGTCGTTAACGCGAACGGAATGGTCCTGCTCGGAGAGAACACCGAGCTGACGACCGAACTTATAGACAGGATAAAGAGTATGGAGGTGGACGCTGTCCATGTCCACGGGACAAGCGCCCCCCTAAGGCCCAAGGAGGCGCTTCTGGCTGAGATAGAGGGCCGCTTCCGTCTCGCCGGCAACGACCCGAATACGGACACGATCAGGAAAGCCGTCATGCGGCATATAGAGAGCCTCTATGCGTAATATGGATGTCAGGCGCGTGCGGGAAAAGATCGAGAATGTAACGGCCCTTCCCACAATCCCCAAGGTGCTCAACAAACTCCTTGCCGTGATCGAGAACCCGCGGGTATCGCTCAATGAGATAAGCAATTTCATAGCCGGCGACCCGGCACTCACGACCAAGGTGCTGCGCATGGTCAACTCCCCCGTGTACGGTTTTCCCGGCAGGATCTCCTCCGTCAACCAGGCGGTCATACTTCTCGGTCTCACCGTCGTAAAGGGGCTTCTTCTCGGCGTCTCCGTCTTTGACCTTATGCAAAAGACAATGACCGGGCTCTGGGAGCACTCGATCGGATGCGCCATATTCTCACGGATAATTGCCATAAAAAAGGGGCACAGAGACCCCGACGAGCTGTCCGTAGACGGCCTGCTTCACGATATAGGCAAGGTCTTTCTTGTTCTCCAGTTCCCCGATGAATATCAACAGGCCCTCGCGGAATCCCGGCGGGACAGTCTCACCATCTACAGCTCTGAAAAAAACCGCTTCAACACGACCCATTCGAGCGTCGGGAGCTGGATGGCCCGCAAGTGGCGGTTCCCCGCCTCGCTCATCGACGTTATCGAGTATCACCACAAGCCCCAGCTCACGAAAAACACCCCGCTGGAATCCTCTATAGTCCATCTCGCGGACATTTTGGTCCGGTCCCGGGGATACGGTTTCCCCGGCGACGACTTTGTCATGCCGGTAGAGCAGGCTGCCTGGGATGTCCTGGGTTTCGACGAGGCGGACCTTGCAGAGATATTCAAAGAGGCCGAGGAGTCCCTCGGCATGACGGAAGACCTCGCGCTATGAGCACGGGCAAGGCCATCGTCATCATATCCCGGGATGTCGTGCTTTCCGAGATGCTCGACCGGGCCCTGGCGCGCAGGTACGGCGTGTTCGTCTTTCGCAGTATCCGGTCCGCGATCGATTACATTTATAACTCCCCGCCGGACCTGATCATTCTCGATACGCCGGAAAACGACGCCTGCTCGATGGAGATTCTCAACAATCTCAAGGGCGACCCCATTTTCTACCAGCTCCCCATTCTGCTCGTTGTGGACAGCAGCGCCAACGTCCCCGCATCGGACACGTTCTTTGTCGATGACTACCTGAAAAGGTCCGACATCGAGACCGAGGGGATGGCCCGCGTTTCCCTCGCCGTGCTGAGGTCCGAAAGGATGGTCGACGTCAATCCCCTGACGAAGCTTCCCGGCAACATATCCATAAGCCGGTGCATCCAGGCACGCATCGAATCCGGCGATGTCTTTGCCCTGGCCTATGCCGATCTCGATTATTTCAAGCCCTTCAACGACCATTACGGCTTTACCCGCGGGGACGAGATCATACGCATAACGGGGCGGCTCGTTCTCAACATCGTCAAGAGTAAGGAGCCCCAGACGTGTTTCGTCGGCCACATCGGGGGGGATGATTTCGTTTTCATCACCTCCGTCGATACCGTCGAGGAGGCCTCCGCCGAGATCATCCTGGCGTTTGACAAAATCATACCGACCCTCTATGACAGGACCGACCGGGACAATGGTTTCATCGAGACCCCCGACCGCCAGGGAAATACGAGGAGGTTCCCGATAACCACCCTTTCCATAGGCATTGTGACAAACCGGAGCAGGTCTTTCACCCACTTCGGCGAGATGACGGAGGTGGCCTCAGAGATGAAAAAACAAGCCAAGCAGTCCTGGGGAAGTTGTTATCTTTGCGACAGGCGCATAGCATGCTAAGGCCGCCCCGGTTTCAGGCCGTTTGCCGGCCGTATTTTTTCGTTGCCCAAAAGATACATCTGACGTAAAACTTACGTAGACCGGCAAAGAGGCCGCAAAATGACAACGGGCATTGTAAAAGACCCCCTCTATCTTGAGCATGTCTGCGGGGATTACCATCCCGAGAACCCCGCGCGGCTCACCCACATATACGCGATGCTCCCATCCATAGATTCCGCCGGCATCAGCTACATAGAGCCGCGGCCGGCCTCGCATGAAGAATTGTCGCGCATCCACGATCCTGCATATATCGAGAGCATTGCCGCCACCCGCGGGAAGTATGTCCCTCTTGACCCCGACACGGGCGCATCGCCCAGGACGTATGAGGCCGCCCTTCTCGCCGCCGGGGGCTGCCTCAGTCTTGCCGATTCCATAATGGCGGAAGATGCGACAAACGGTTTCGCCCTCGTGAGGCCCCCCGGCCACCACGCGGAAAGGGCGCGCCCCATGGGTTTCTGCATATTCAACAACATCGCCGTCGCCGCGCGTTATCTCCAGGCGGAGAAGGGCCTTGGCCGGATACTCATAGCCGATTTTGACCTCCATCACGGGAACGGTACACAGGGAAGCTTTTATTCCGACCCGTCCGTCCTCTATTTTTCCACGCACCAATACCCGTATTATCCCGGTACCGGCTGGTACGAAGAGACGGGCGCCGGGGACGGGAAGGGGTACACCGTCAATGTCCCCATGGGTTACGGTATGAACGACGACGACTATGTCTTCGTCTTCCAGGAGGTCCTCGTACCGATAGCCGACCTCTACAGGCCGGACATGATACTTGTTTCGGCGGGGTTCGACATATACCACGACGACCCGCTCGGCGGCATGTCTGTCACCGAATCGGGTTTTTCCGAGCTCACGCGGATCGTTCTCGACCTTGCTGCGCGCTGGTGCAATTCCCGGGCACTGTTTGCGCTCGAGGGCGGGTACGACCCCGAGGGCCTTGCCCGCAGCGTCAAAGCGGTCATCACCATGATGAAGGGTTCGCCCGAATTCACATATGAGAGGAAGCGAGACCCCTGCCGCGCGGTGGTGGGCCTCGTCAAAGATGTCAGGAAGGAATTAACCCGATACTGGGGAAATTTTTAGTTCTCGTCCTTCCACACCATTTCTTTCAATTCTTTTCCAACCTTGAAATAGGGGAGGCGTTTGGGCTCGACCTGAACGGTCTCGCCGCTCTTCGGGTTCCTGCCCCTGTATGCCTTGTATTCCCTCAGGGTAAAGCTGCCGAATCCGCGGATCTCGACACGTTCGTTGTTTATAATCGCCTTCTTTATGCTGTCAATAATCGTGTCAACGGCGATCTTTGCTATCTTCTGGTTCACGTTTATATCTGTCGCAAGCTTGTTTATTATGTCCATTTTATTCATTTCAGGCCCCTCCTGTTGTTAACTTTCTGAAATATATTTACAGGCATTCTTGAATATCTTCAGTCCGTCTCCCTCTTCCCCAACGTCTTCCCGTGTCCACCGGGGGTGCTGGGCCCGGCGCACATAAGCCTCCGGGTGCGGCATAAGGCCGAAAATTCTTCCCGTATCATCACACAGGGCCGCTATTGAATCCGCGGACCCGTTCGGGTTGTCCGGGTATGCCGCCGTTACAGCCCCCGCGCTATCGGCGTATTGCAGGACTATATTGCCCCCCGCCCTCATCGACGAAAGGTTCTCCGCCGAATCAACAACGCACTTGCCTTCACCATGCCGGACAGGAAGATAAATTTTATCCATATCATACGTAAATATGCAATGAGAAAATGGATTTGCCTTCAGGTACGTCCAGCGGTCCTCGAACCTTCCCGAGTCGTTCGCCGTGAGCGTGGCGGTCTGCTGCCCGTAGCTTTTCCCGATCGCAGGCAAGAGCCCTGTCTTGATCAGCAGTTGAAAACCGTTACAGATCCCGATGATTATCTTCCCGTTGTCAATGAACTTCGCGAGCTCGTCGATGAGCCGCCTGTTCGTCCCGGCAATTTTCTGGTGTTTCCACTTGACGCTTTGCGCCTTTGCGGAGCCGAGGTCGTCGCCGTCGAGGAACCCGCCCGGGAAATTGATGAAGCTGTAAGCGTGGATCTTCCGCGGGTCCTCTGCAAACTCGTTCATGTGGATCAGGTCCGGGTCAAAACCGGCGAGTCTGTTCGCATAAGCGGTCTCGTGCTCACAATTTATTCCGTTACCGAAAAAAACGGCGCTTTTAGGTCTTTTTCGTGTCATGTCGCGTAGCTGTGCAAGCCGGCCAGAAAAAAATTAACCCCGAAATAGGTCATGATAACGCTGGCGAATCCTATGATCGACAGCACCGCTATCCGCCTGCCCTTCAAGCCGCCGGCAAGCCGCAGGTGAAGGACAACGGCGTAAATGATCCACGTTATGAGCGACCAGGTTTCCTTCGGGTCCCAGCTCCAGTATGATCCCCATGCAAAATGGGCCCATACGGCTCCGGTAAGTATACCAGATGTCAGCATCGAAAAGCCAATAATAATGCTCCTGTAATTCATGTCTTCGAGGTTTTCGCGGGCCGGAATGGTCCCGTTCGGGCCGAAGAAATACAGCGCCCCGCAGATAAAAGAAATTGTAAACGCGGCGTACCCGAGAAAGCACGTTATAACGTGAATGTGGAGCCAGTTGCTCTGCAGCGCCGGTATCAAGGGCTGAATGCCCCTTTCGACCCCCGGCGAGAGCGACGCATATGCCATGAGCACGAGCGATATCCCGGAAGCAATGAACGTAACTATGGGATAGAGGCGTCTTTTGCGGATGCCTATCAAAAAAACGGACACGGACCAGGAAAAAAATATGAGGGATTCGTAATAATTGGAGAGCGGGGCGTGGCCTATCCCGAGCCGGTACGACAGGGCCCATCGCATCAGGATCCCTGCCGCCTGAACGGCGGCCGCCGCATACAGGGTATACTGGACCGCCGCGAGAAGCGCCTGCCTTTTCCACACAAAATACAGGATGTGGAAAAAGAAGAGTGCGAAGTATATGATCGTCGCCAATCCGAGCAGGGTGTGGTCGGTGATCACGCGATCCCTCCCCCGAGCCTTTCGATCTCCTTTCTGAAGGCCTCCCTGTTCCGGGAAGCGGTCCCGGCGACGACGAGGGTGTCCGGTCCCCCGGCCACGTATATCCTTCGGTGCGCCGTGAAGAAATTGATATAAAGCCCGGCAAGCATCAGCACGAACCCGCTCAGTACGGCCGGCACACCGGGGTCGCGCGAGACCTCGAGCCCGGTGTGATAGAGCCCGCCAATCTTTACGAGGGACACCCTCGAGCCTTTTAATGTGTGCGATCTCATTTTTTCAACTTTCTCGAGGAACCACAGGGCCCTCGCGCCGTCCGGGTCCATATACGCGACCATGACGCCGGGCCCGAGACCGTGAACGTCGTCCGCATGCCGCACCACCATGAACGGCACTTTCGCGTCCCGGGCGGCCTCCCCCTCGGCAAGCTCGAACGTTCTGCCTTCCCCCGTGAAGGTATAGATGTTCGTGCGGCCGTAGCTCGACTGGTAAAAATATATGCCCCGGTACGAAAGGGGTTCGTTCACGCGTATCCGGCCCCGCTTCAGGACGTTGCCCTTATCGTCCAGGATCTCGATGTCGCTTGCGTATTCCTTCGGCTGACCTGACGGGTACAGCGTCACCCGGAAACCGGTGCATCTGACCCTGAAGCCAAGCACGACGGCGGACTGCCCGGGCTTGCGGGACATCGCCGCGGACGCCTCGTCCCCGGGCCTCAACACCAGGTACGCCTTAAACCCCGCCATGTTCCCGATAAGGCCCCCCGCGAGGACCAAAAGCACGCTCGTATGGATAATAACGACCCCCCACCGGGAGAGACGCCCCTTTTCGAACAGTTCGATTCTTTCCGATATGCGCACTCTCTTGTACGAAGGGCCTATCCTCCGGATGACCTCCCCCTTATTGAGAGGGGAAGTGACGAAGCCGAAACCTGCCGAAACGAGCCCGGAAAGGTCACCGGTATGCCTTTCCGCCGGGCCCGTTAATCTTCTCAGGCGTTGAAGTGTGCACAAAAGAAGGTTCAGCGCAAACACGCCGAGCAGAAGGTAAAACCAGGGAGAATGGTACGCATCGTCCAGCCCGAAAAGTTTTATAAAATGGTATGCCTTTTCGGAGTAGCGGGAAAGATATTCCTCCCGGGACGCCCCCTGCGGCACGAGGCTGCCCACGATCGATGTCGCCGCTATAAGCGACAGGGTCACGATCGTGAGGCGCACAGACACAAGAAAACGCAAGGCCCGAACGACCAGCCGGTTCCCCGTTTTATTGTTTTTTGTGGCACTCATTGCACTTCGTGGGAGCGTTCACTTTTTTCGCTACCGATTCTTTGTGGCAATCAATGCAGTTCTTATGATATGCGTCCTTTATCGGCGGGGCGCCGTCCTTCACGTCGTTGCGGTCATGGCACGGCATGCACCCGCCGGGCTCCCCGGGGTTTTTGTCCTTATGATGGCAGACGACGCAGTCGACCTTTGCCTTTTCCGTATGGAGGGGGTGGGAAAACGCCACCGGGGGGAGTTTGGCCCCGTCAAGCTTCAGCATTGCGGGCCCGGCCGTTTTCTTCTGGGCGTATGCGGCCTGGAGCAGGATAGCAACAAAGGCGATCATTACCGCAATCCCCGCGAGGACCATAAATTTCCTATTCATTCGCCATCACCCTGTCGTGTCGTTTCTCAGTGAATCCTATCGCAGGAGGCCTTTCCGGGTCAAGGCTCGCTTGCGCTTATAAACTACGCTTCACCTTTCCTGTACCCGACGGCCGTGTGGTAGGCCGCCCTGTCAAAAAAATAGACCAGCCGCTCCCCGAGTTCGAACATCCGGTATATGTCAACCGCCCTTTCCCAGACGCCGAACGAATATGTGAACATCCACACGTGTTTCTTGAGAAGGGACAGCGAGCTTATCGCCTCTTCAAGGGGAACGCCCCCCTCCTTGCGCTCACGGCCGAGGCTCCGGTAAAACGCCGTGAATTCGCTCTCGCTCTTTTCCTTCCTCAGCCAGGCACCGAACTGCCCCATAATGATCATGGCCCGGCCCCTGAGGTCGTGCCTGCTCACCGACCGGTAAGACCGCGTCGACGGGTTTGTCATTATGTCGTCGAGCCAGAGCTCCACGATCTTTCCGGAATTCTCCTCAACCGCCTGGGCAAGCTCGTCCGACAGGAGGACCACTGGGTAGCCTATCCGGTCCTTGACGGTGCTTTCAACGAAGGTTTCAAAGGAATCGTGTATGCTCCAGAGCTCCTTCTTGAGCTCTATAAACCTGGCAACGGCCTTTTCCTGCGAATCGAACGCGAGCTTCGGGAGGTTCATGACCGGAAAGTACCGCGCATCCCACGCGTCGTCCCCCGCTTTTTCGATGCCGCCTGTTTTCTCGACCTCGAACGTGACAATGAGCAATTCGCCGTACATGGGGTTTATATGCGAACCCACGTCAAGGAGCTGGACGATCTTCCCGTCAACCCCCGCCTCTTCCTTGAGTTCCCTTAAGGCCGCATCCTCGATGCTCTCGCCCGTCTCCGCGAAACCGATCGGGCAGCACCACATGTCCTTGAACGGCTCCTTGGCCCTGCGGACGAGGAGGACCTCCCGTTTCTGGTTGACAAGAACTACCGAGGCGACCGGCAGGGGATTTTCGTAATATACCGTACCGCACGCGGTACAGACCTGCCGGTGCTTTCCCTCGAGAAAGTCGGTGGTGAGCGGTTTCCCGCAATGATTACAGTAGACCTTTGTCTTCATGCGCGTGCCAGGAATATCCGGTCGTTCTTGTTGAACTTCAACTCCCCTTTCCTGCGAAGCTCGGAGAGCATCTTCTCGCGGACAATCCGGGGATCGACATCCTTTTCGATAAACTCTCTCTTGAAATCAATGTACCTGGCAAGCGAGGCCTCGTCCCCCCGATGAAATACGAGCGAATTCGGATAGTCGATATGGCGCACGTCCGTGAAAAACGGGCGCAGTATCGTCGTCCCGTTTTCCGCGGAAAAGCGTTCTATCACCTTCCTCAAGTTCCTGAAATCAAAATAGTGCTGGCCCTCCTCAAGCATCGACGCGCTGTGTGTCAGGCACAGGAAAAGCCCGCCGGGCCTTAAAAGCCGCGCTATCTCCGGAAGAAAACCGGGGAAAAAATAGAGCGAGTACAGGGAAACGATGAGGTCGAAGCGCGCCGTTGAAAGCCCCGTCGCCCCGGGAAGCGTCATCCTGAAAAAAAAGACCTCCCGGGCCTTCGGCCGTGCCGCCTCCAGAAAAGGCCTTTTGTTCTCCTCGAGGCAGTCGATGCCGCCTATGGTATCGAGGCCGGCCGGCACAGCCTCTTCGAACCATCCGTACCCGCAGCCGAGGTCGAGAATGTCCCGTATGCCGTTATCCCAGGGGATGGCGTCCCGCACAACCCGCCTGATGTCTTTCTTGTTCTCCGAATGGTGCTGGATAATGGTCCCCACCTCGGCATGCACCGCCAGATCGGAGTAGCTTTGTATGATCTCCCCGGTTTGGGCCTCCACTTCCGCCTGTTCCATAGATCAAAACCCCCTTATCCCGAAAACCGGTCCGACAGGGCCCCCTTGCCCTCCCTGAGGACCTCGACCGTATCGTCCGCAAGCCTCACGACCGTGGACGGCAAACCGCCGAGGATGCCCCCGTCCACGATCAACGATACGTTCTTGCCGAATGTCTTTTCGATCTGCCGGGGGTCCGAGATGATGTCCCCGCCGGCGATCCGCGCGCTCGTGTTGATGATCGGCCTCCCGCAGAGGTTCGTAATTCCCACCGGCACCGGGTGCGACGGTATCCTCACCCCGACCTCTTTCCTGTCCGTCATGAGAAGCTTGGGTATTATCTTCCGCGCCTTCAAGACAAAGGTGAAGGGGCCCGGAAGGTACCATTTGACGATGTCGAAGGAAAAATCCGTCAGAACCGCGTAAACGCTGATGTCCTTCATGTCCCTGCATATAATGCTGAGCCGGCTCTTCTCGTCGAGACGCTTCATTGCATACAGCTTCCGTATGGACTTTATATTGAAAAGGTCGCAGCCGATCCCGTAGTATGTGTCCGTCGGGTACGCGATTATCCCGCCTTCCTGCCACGCGCCGACAATGAGGTCGGTTATCTTTTTTTTCGGCCTCTCGGGGTTCCACTCGACTATCATGCTTTTCTCGCTACCAGCTGCGCCGTGATTCTGACCTTTCCCGGGCGGTCATGCGCCCCTTCTTCGTAGTGTATGGTCTCAAACCCCGGGAAAAGGCTTAAAAGCTCCCCGTCATCGAGAAGAAAGGCGGGGTTCCGGCGCCGGTCCGCCTCGTTCTGCCTTTTCAGAAAGGTCTCATATATAAGTATACCACCCGGTTCGAGGATTTCCGCAATATCCCGCGCTATTTCGCGCAGCAGGAAGAAGAACACGACGACCCCGCCGAACGAGCCCTTTTTAAACGGGAGGCCGGAGGCGTCGCCCCTCACGATATCGACAGGGTACGCCGGCAACCCGGCCGCTTCCCGGGCAAGCTTGATCGCCTCGGACGACAGTTCGAGGCCGGTCATCCTGCATCCCCGGGACGCGAGGTAGGCCGCGTCCGTTCCCCTCCCCATCGCAATATCGAGGACCCGCCTTCCCGCGAGCAGGCCTGCAAAACTGACAAGAAGGTCGTGCGGGGCCCCGGGGCCGTCGTAAAACCCGGCCCGGTACCTTTTGTCCCAGTCAGGCGGTGCGGGGCCCTTGTCTTTTCGTGCCAAATCGATCTCCCGTCCGAGCTAGTATTATAGTCTATTACCGGCGGTTAATGGATAGCTTTTTTTTAAGCGGGGTGTTATATAAGAGCCATGGCCACCAGAATAGTTTTTCTCGACTGCGATGGCACACTTACAACGGTCAAGAGCAGTTGGGAGCACCTCCACAGGCGGCTTGGCCTCTGGACGGAGAACGCGGACGAATACCAGGCGCTTTTCCGGCAGGGAAGCATAGACTATCACGAGTTCTGCCGGCGCGACGCCCTCCTGTGGAGGGGTGTTGCGCTCGATTCGGTCCTGCCCATACTTTATGACATACCCTACCAGCCCGGCGCGCGCGACCTCATCCGGTCCCTGAAGGGGGCGGGCGTTGTCACCGTCATTATATCCACGGGCCTATCGTTCCTGGTCGAAAAGATAAAAAGCGAGCTCGGTATCGACCATGCGTTTGCGAACGACCTCCTCGTCGCCCGGGGTACGCTTTCGGGCGAGATACGCATAAACGTCGATTATGACATGAAAGGGGAGATTGTCCGCTCCATGCTCGAGCGCCTGCGCTTCGGGTTCGGCGAGGCGTCCGCGATCGGGGACGGCGAGGGCGACAGGGGGATGTTCGAAGAGGTCTGCATGCCCATCGGCTTCAATATCAACGGCGGTTCGGCGAACTTTCCCGGCCGGACCCGGTATATCAACGAACTGCGCGAAGCAAAATATCTCCTGGGGGTCGGCCGATGAACCTTTCCCTGCCACGCTTTTTTTTGCTCGCCGGCCTGTTCCTTCTGTTTCTTCTGCCGTCCTGCGCGCCAAAGAAGATCGCGATCTACGATACCATTCCCCGGGGCCTGCGGGGAGATGTCGTCCAGACAGCCCTTGCCCAGCAGGGCAAAAAATACAGGCTTGGCAACAAGGGGCCCGATTATTTTGACTGCAGCGGGCTCGTCTATTACAGCTACCGGCAGGCCGGTGTTTCCGTGCCGCTTACCGCCGAGGCACAGGGGCGTTACGGGGCCGAGGTGCCGCGCGGCAACGTCCAGCCGGGAGATCTTGTGCTTTTCAAGATAAAGAGCGACGACCATATCGGGATCATGGTGAACTATTCCGATTTTGTCCACGCATCCAAGTCCCGCGGTGTTGCCGTCGACTCTCTCAACCTGCCCTACTGGCGCCGCTATCTGACCGGTTTCCGGTCGGTCCTTTACTAAGGGAATGCGTTGCCGGCCCCTGGCTAACACGGCGAAATGTAAGGGTGTTCCGTTCCGCTCTCCGGCCGGCCGCCGGTTCGCCGATGTCCCCGGATAAAACTGTTGACTTGAGAAAAATTGTCCTGTACAATAAACTCATTACGTTTTCCGGCACAACACTGTTGACAAGCTTCTCAGTTAAATTATGAATTAATTCTAGCCTCTGGGGTACTTACTAATTTTCCACATATGTTGAAAAGTTGTTGAAAAAATCCGTGCCATGTCTGATATCTTATCCCAAATAAAGCCCAAGATTGCTTCGCTTGTCAGTGAAGACAGCTTCAAGACCTGGATCGAGCCCCTGACTTTTATCGACCTTCAGAACTCGACATGCCGGGTAGGCGTTCCGAATGCGTTCTTCCGGGACTGGGTTGCAGAGAACTTCGGGCCCATCATCGTCACATTGCTCAGGGACGCAATAAAGGAGGATGTAAAGATCGAGTATGTCCTGAAAAGGGATGAAAAGGCAACCGAGGAAAAGAAAAGGGTTGTTGTAAAGAAAAATATCAGCTACAGCCAGTTTAATCCACGGTACACGTTCGAGAACTTTGTTGTCGGCTCAAGCAACCAGTTCGCCAACGCCGCCTGCCTCGCCGTGGCGACGAACCCGGGAAAGACGTATAATCCCCTGTTCATTTACGGCGGGGTCGGTCTCGGGAAAACCCACCTCTTAAATGCGGTGGGGAACTTCCTTGTAAGGCACGCGACGATCAACCCCGAGCGCATCTGTTACATCACGGCGGAAACCTTCACCAATGAGCTTATCAACTCGATACGCTTTGAGAAAATGGACGACTTCCGTAACAGGTTCCGCAAGATGGACATCATTCTCATCGACGATATTCAGTTCATCGCGGGCAAGGAAAGAACACAGGCCGAGTTTTTTCATACCTTCAATACCCTCTACGACAATATGAAACAGATCGTGGTAACAAGCGACAAATTCCCGCGGGACATTGAAAATTTCGAGGAGCGGCTGAAGTCGCGTTTTGAATGGGGCCTTGTCGCCGACATACAAACACCGGATATTGAAACAAAGGTTGCGATCCTTAACAAGAAGGCCGAACAGGAGAAGATCGACCTGCCCCTCGATGTCGCCTTCTTTATAGCCACCCATTCTGAGGATTCCATACGGTCCCTCGAAGGCACTCTCATCCGTGTCGGAGCATATGCCTCACTCAACCAGGCCCTCATCACGACAGACCTGGTCAAACAGATCATGAGCCATATCATCAAGGAAAAAAATAAGGAAATAACGATAGATATGGTGCTGAAAGAGGTGTCTGCCCATTTTGGCGTCTCGCTCTCCGACATGCGTTCCAGCAAACGCATACGTTCCATCATCCTTCCGCGGCAGATCGCCATGTACCTGGCCCGCAAGATGACAGATTCATCGCTCGTAAGTATCGGTGAAAAATTTGGAGGAAAGGACCACGCGACGGTCCTGCACTCCATTCGGAAAATAGAAAGTGAATTAAATGTGAAAAAGGAGTTGAAAAGTACTGTTGAAAAGATAGCCCAAAAATTGAAATCAACATAATTCAACAATCCGCAAATCTTTTTAACAGGCCACGTTTTTATTTTATCGAATGTTTTCAATAAAGTATAAAGTTTTCAACATTTTAACAGCACTTACTGTTACGAGGAGTTAAAAGATGAAAATAGTATTAGAGAAAAATACGATCCTCCAGCCGATCTCCAAGATAGTTTCCATTACCGAAAAAAGGTCTCTGATGCCCATCCTTTCTAACATACTCATAGACTTTGGTAAGAAAAGGACAACTGTATATTCTACAGATCTCGAGGTCAGCGCCATAACCTATATCGATTTCATGACGGAGAACGAAAAGAAAGTCGTGGTACACGGGCGTAAATTTCTTGAAATACTGAAAGAGCTCGATAATGAAGAGATCGAATTCATTTTTGAAGATAATGTCATGACGATAAAACAGAAGATGACAGAGATATCCTTGAGTTTGCAGGACCCTGAAGAATTCCCCGAAACAAAGGAAATATCGGGTAAAGAGGAGTTCGTAGTGCCGGGCAGCATCCTTCTGGAGATGATAGACAAGGTCGAATTTGCTGTCTCTGTCGATGAAACACGCTACATACTGACCGGCATGTATATGAGAGGCCAGGACGGCAAGATGGCCGTTGTCGGGACAGATGGTTTCAGGATGGCCCTCTATCAGAAGGAGATAGAAGGTCTTAAGGCATTCCAGGGCATGACAATCCCAAAACGTTCCGTAAGCGAGGTTGAGAGGGTCATCGATGAAAATGATGACGTCCATATCGTGCTCGATGAAAAACATGTTCAGTTCAGCACAGAAAAGATGAAGATAATTTCCCGGATAATCGAAGGGAACTTTCCGGATTATGAAAATGTCCTGCCGGCGGGCAATACAAATGTTGCCGGGGTGGACAGGGAAGCGTTTTTTAAGGGCCTGAAAAAAGTATCGTCAATCATCGGCAGGTCAGAGCCTGTCAAGATCACATTTGCCGGCGATTCCATGACAATGGAGGCCGAGTCCGACATCGGCCGGGCGAAGGAGGTCATCGCGATAAAGTATGACGGCGAGCCGGCGACAATGAATTTCAACGTAAAATTTCTTCTCGACCTTGTGGCCCATGTCACAACGGATGAGATAACGATTGCAGCGCCGAAGGCGTACGGTGCCGTGCTGTTCCATTCCAAGGAAGTGGAAGGGTACAAGAATATTGTAATGCCGATAAGGATATAACAATGGGTGAATACGGAGCGGAAAGCATAAAGATACTCGGCGGGCTCGATGCCGTCAGAAAAGTCCCGTCCATGTATATTGGGAACACCAATGTTGAGGGCTTGCATCATCTTATCTACGAGCTTGTTGACAACAGCGTCGATGAGGCCCTCGAAGGATATTGCAACCGGATCGCGGTGACGATACACCGCGACAACAGTGTAACCGTCGAGGACAATGGCAGGGGCATACCCGTCGCGATGCACGCGGAAGAGAATATGTCGGCCCTTGAAGTGGTTTTGACGAAACTTCATGCCGGCGGCAAGTTCGATAAGGACACATACCGTTATTCCGCAGGCCTCCACGGTGTTGGCCTGTCTGTTGTCAATGCCCTGTCGGAGTACCTCGAAATAGAGGTCAAAAGGGACGGCGCCGTCTATTTCCAGCGCTACGAACAGGGAAACAGGATGAACGACCTGTCCGTGATCGGCGACACGGAGAGTACCGGCACCAAGGTGAGGTTCAAGGCTGATACGACTATTTTTGAAACCACAGAGTACAGCTATGATACCCTTGCCCACCGCATGAGGGAGATATCCTTCCTGAATAATGGCATTCACATCATTCTCAACGACGAAAGAAAAGGAAGAAAGCAGGATTTCAAACATGAAGGCGGCATCAGGTCCTTTGTAAAATATCTCAATGCAAGCAAAACAGTTCTCTTTGATGAACCGATATATATATCCAACTCGAAGCAATCCCTTGAGGTTCTGGAGGTCGCGCTCCAGTACAACGATGGGTACAACGAGAACATCCAGAGCTTCGTCAACAACGTCAACACAAGGGAAGGCGGGACGCATGTCGCGGGTTTCCGCGGCGCCCTGACGCGGTGCATCAACGGGTTCATCCAGGCCAATATGCAGGGCAAGATCAAGGAAAACCTTACAGGGGACGACATTAAGGAAGGCCTTGTCGCCGTCGTTAATGTAAAAATCCAGAGCCCGCAGTTCGAGGGACAGACGAAGACAAAGCTCGGCAACAGTGAAGTAAAGGGCCTCGTCGAATCGCTCCTTAACGAGAAGATAGCGGAATATCTCGACCTTAACCCGCACATAGCCCGGGCCATCGTCGGCAAGGCCGTCGAGGCGAGAAGGGCGCGCGAAGCGGCGAAAAAGGCAAAAGAGCTGGTGAAGAGCAAGAGCCTTATCGAGAGCGGCGTACTGCCGGGAAAGCTCGCGGATTGCCAGGAGAGCGACCCTGTCCAGTGTGAACTGTACATCGTCGAGGGCGATTCGGCGGGCGGTTCGGCGAAGCAGGGCAGGAACAGGAAGACGCAAGCGATACTTCCCCTGAAAGGAAAGATACTGAACGTGGAGAAATCGCGCCAGGAAAAGGTCCTGACCAACCAGGAGATACGGTCGATCTATCTCGCGGTCGGCATAGGGCCGGAAAGCAAGGGAAGGCTGCGGTACCACAAGGTCATCATCATGACGGATGCCGACGTGGACGGGTCCCACATACGGACGCTCCTGCTCACCTTTTTCTACCGGCAGATGCCCGACCTCATCACCGACGGGCACCTCTTCATCGCACAGCCCCCGCTTTACAAGATAAAGGCGGGCAGCAGAGAATCCTATGCCAAGGACGAGGACGAGTTCGAGCGCACGATCATACAAAGGGGAATGGAAAAAACGCGGTGTGCCGTGAACGGGTCCACCCAGGAAGGTGCAGAGCTTGCAGAGAGGGTCGAGAAGATGAAGGTTGTCGAGAGCTTTCTGCGCAACTCCCTTATCGACGGGATAGACAGGGAGGTCTCTCTCGGGCTTATGCGGTTCGACATTACGAAAAGGGAGGACTTTCAGGGGCCGGCAAAACTGGAGGAGCTGATAGCCCACCTGGCGTCCCGCGCATATGCGTGCACGCTTACCCGCGACCGCGAACACAACCTCTTTTTCGTAGAGGCGGAGGTCCGCAACGGCAAGGGAAGGACCATCCGCATCGAATACGAACTCTGCACGGCGGGAGACTTCAAGGACGCATGCCAGGCATATACAGAGGTCCGCAATTTTTACGAGGAAGGCGTTCGGGTCACGGACGGGAACAAACCCCCGATCGTGCTGAGCCCCGATGATTTCCTGCGGTACATTATGGACAAGGGCAAGGAAGGGATAAACATCCAGAGATACAAAGGCCTCGGCGAGATGAATGCCGAGCAGCTCTGGGACACCACGATGAACCCGGAAAAGAGAAAGCTTGTCAAGGTGACCATCGAGGACGCAGTGGCGGCCGACCAGGTATTCACCGTTCTCATGGGCAACAACATAGAGACGCGCAGGGCCTTCATCGAAGACAACGCCTTGAGCGTCCGGAACCTCGACATATGATAAAGATCGGAATAACAGGGATCATAGGAAGCGGCAAATCGACCGCCTCGCAGGCCCTCAAGGGAAGAGGGGTCCCCGTTGTCGACCTTGATGCCGTGGCCAAAGAGGTCCTCACCTTCAAGGAGGTCCGCGAGGACATCGAGCGCGCGTTCGGCCCGGGCTGTGTCGAGAACGGCACGGTGGTCATTGAAAAATTGCGCGACACGGTCTTCGCGGACAAGGATAGGCTGCGCCAGCTCGAAGCGATAACGCACCCCCGGATCATCGGGCATCTGTGGAAGACCATCCGGGGCCTTGAAGCCGCGGGCCAAAAGGCGGCCATCATCGACGGGCCGCTCCTTTTCGAGACCGGGCTTTACAAAGAACTCGACAAGACGGTCGTTGTCAGCGCGGACATGGACATCGTCCGGAAAAGGCTTGCAATACGGGGCATGGAAGCCCAGGACATAGAAAAAAGGATATCCCACCAGATACCGCTCGGGGAAAAGGAAAAAGCGGCCGATTACGTGCTTCTTAACAATGGGACCCGGGAAGATCTCGATCGGGAAATCGAAAAACTCATGGAAAGGATCAACGAATGGGAGGTAAAAACGCGATGCACCTCAACGACCTGAAAAGCAAGAAGATCGGCGAACTGACGCAGATTGCCCGCGATCTCAATATCGAGAACGCCTCGGGCCTGCGGAAACAGGAGCTCATATTCTCCATCCTGCAGGCATACGTGGACAAGAACGAGAACGTGTACGGCGAAGGGGTCCTTGAAATACTCTCCGAGGGGTTCGGGTTCTTAAGGTCGACGGATTCGAACTATCTCCCCGGGCCGGACGACATATACGTTTCCCCGTCCCAGATAAAGAAGTTCGGTCTGCGGACAGGCGACACTACGTCCGGGCAGATACGCCCTCCCAAGGACAACGAGAAGTACTTCGCCCTTCTCAAGGTTGAGTCGATAAATTTCGATGACCCGAGCGTGGTCCGCGACAAGATAATCTTCGACAACCTGACCCCGATCTATCCCAACGAGAGGGCCAAGCTCGAAACGGCCCATGACAACCTGTCAACGCGGGTCATGGACCTCTTCACCCCGATCGGGAAGGGCCAGAGGGGCCTTATCGTCGCACCCCCGAGGACGGGCAAGACGATGCTGCTCCAGTCGATCGCCAACAGCCTGACGAAGAACCACAAGGAGATATACCTTATCGTCCTGCTCATCGACGAGCGGCCCGAGGAAGTTACGGATATGATGCGCTCCGTCAAGGGAGAGGTCATCAGCTCGACCTTCGACGAACCGGCCACCCGCCACGTCCAGGTCGCGGAGATCGTCATCGAAAAGGCGAAGCGCCTTGTCGAGCACAAGAAAGACGTCGTGATCCTGCTCGACTCGATCACCCGTCTTGCCCGGGCGTACAACACGGTCGTACCCTCGAGCGGCAAGATCCTGTCGGGCGGCATCGACGCGTCCGCGATGCAGAAACCCCGGCGGTTCTTCGGCGCGGCCAAGAATATCGAGGAAGGCGGCAGCCTCACCATAATAGCGACGGCCCTCATCGATACCGGCAGCAGGATGGACGAGGTCATCTTCGAGGAATTCAAGGGAACGGGCAACTGCGAGATCTACCTCGACAGGAAGCTGGCGGAAAAGAGGATCTTCCCCGCCATTGACATAAATAAATCGGGCACCCGGAAGGAGGAGCTGCTCCTCCAGAGCGCCGATCTGCAGCGCATCTGGCTGCTCAGAAAGGTGCTTCAGCCAATGAACACTGTCGAGGCCATGGAATTTCTCCTTGAAAAATTGGCCGATACGGATTCTAATAAAGACTTTCTCTATTCGATGAGCAAAGGAGGATAAG
>CALMFJ010000008.1 GCA_937862865.1 uncultured Pseudomonadota bacterium
GTAGACAGGGTGAGAGAAGCCGTTCGCCGTTCGCCGTTCGCCGTTCGCCGCCTTATTCGATCAGTTTATGCTGCATCGCGTAGCGCATGATCTCGGCGTTGTTGGCCACATTCAATTTTTCGAGTATCCGCGTCCTGTATGTGCCGACCGTTTTGACGCTGAGGGACATCTCTTCCGCAATGCGAGAGATGCCCTTCCCGGAAGCAATGAGGAGCATGACCTGGAACTCCCGCGTGGACAGGTTCTCGTGGAGGGGCTTTTCAGTGTCGACGATGAAAAGCAGTTTCTCTGAAAGGGCCGGGCTGATGTATTTGCCGCCCCGCGTTATTTTCTTGATGGCGGTCAGGAGGTCGTACGGCGCGCTTTCCTTGTTCATGTAGCCGGCGGCGCCTTCCTTGAGTGCCCGCATCGCGTACTGCTCTTCGGGGTGCATGCTCAGGATGAGGACAGGAAGTTTCGGATAGTCGCGCTTCAGTTCTTTGAGGATGTCGAGCCCTCCCCTTCCCGGCATGGCTATATCCAGGATGACGGCATCCCACGGTGACGTGCGGACAAGGTTCAAGGCCTCCTGGGAATTGGATGCCTCGCCGACTGTCCCGATCTGCGGTTCTCCGGAAAGAATATATTTCAACCCCTGTCGTACAACGGGGTGGTCATCAACGACCAGTATCCTGAGCATGGTACGTTATCTCCTTCCTGTGGGGTATCTTCACGACAACCTGTGTTCCCCTGTTCTCAGCACCCGCGATATGAACGTCTCCCCCGAAAATGAATACACGTTCACGGATCCCGAGAAGACCGAGCGAGCTGGAATCGGAGATCTCGGCCTCCGATATCCCCTTTCCGTTGTCTTCGATGGTAAGGGTGATAAAACCGTCCCGGTCGTTTATTTCGATCCTGGCATGTGTTGCGTGCGCATGGCGAATAATATTCGTGAGCGTCTCCTGAAAAACGCGGAACAATGCCGTGCTGAGATCGTGGTCAAGGCCGCTGTCGTCGCATTCCGATAAAAATTCACACTCTATCCCCGTCCTTTTCTTGAAATCGTTCAACTGCCATTCCATGGCCGCAACGAGACCGAGGTCATCGAGTATCCCGGGCCGCAGCTCGGCGGAGATCCGGCGCACAAGTTTGATCGTGTCATCGATGATACTCTCCATGGACTTTATGCGCTGCGCCAGGACGTCTTTCTCCTTCGGCGGCTTTTGCGACAGGGACACGAGGTCCATCATGAGCCCCGTCAACCGCTGACCGAGCTCGTCGTGGATGTCCCGCGCAAGCGTGGTCCTCTCCTCCTCCCGTATCGACTGCAGGCGGGTCGACAGGGCGCGGAGCCTTTCCGTTGACCGCCTTAACTGGTCTTCCCTGACCTTGCTTTCAGTTATGTCCCGGGCTATTGCCGACATGCCGAGGATCTCCCCCGACGCATCCCTGATGGGAGATATGTTGAGGGAGACATTGACGATCCCGCCATCTTTGCGTACGTGCATCGTTTCGTACAGATCGACCCTCTGACCGTTCTTGATCCTGCCCAGGATCACCGGGACCCTGTTCTTGTTCTGGGGCAGGACAAGCTGCGATATCGACCTGCCGAGCAGTTCCTCCGCCGTGTATCCGTAAATTGCCTCGGCCCCCTGGTTCCAGCTCACGATCGTCCCGTCGAGGTCGACGCTCATGATGGCATCGGACGACGATTCGACGATCGCCGCCAGGCGCTGTTTCTTCGACTCGGCCTGCCACTGGGCGATCTGTGCCTCCTTCGCCAGGCTGATCCGCGTGATCGCCTCCGCTGCCAGATTGGCAAACGTCTCGACGAATTGTACCTGCCCCTGGGAAAGGCGGGCGGCATCCTCCGGGGTCCGGACAACAAGCACGGCCAATGCCCTGTCCTCCTTCTTGACAGGAAAGAAGATGATCTCCCCGCCGCTGAGGTCCCCCGATCTGTCTATCCTGACCCCATGCTCAAAAACGGAACGCACGGCCGGCCAATCGCCGTCCTCGAACCGGCTGTCGGGCGGCCAGATCGCTTCTACACGCATATTCAAGCCATCAAGGCCCGGCATCAGGATGATGGTCTGCCCCTGCACTGCTTCGCTTATCTTCTCTGCCGAAAATACCAGGATCTTGCTCAGGTCATCTTCGGCAGCCATTTTTTCACTGACCGCATACAGGGCCAGGGTCCTCTTTTCCCGTGAGCTGGTGCGTTCCAGCTCATTTCTCAATTTGGTGCCGACGGTGCCCGTTATAACGGCGACGGCAAGGAAAATAAAAAGGTTGAAATAATCACGGGGATTGTCCGGTTTGAAGGTGAACGCGGGGGGAATGAAAAAATAATCGAACATGACAACGCCCAGGCCCGCGGCAAAGTAAGACGGCCCCTGGCCCCATCGGGCGGCAGCAACAAAAACGGGCAGGAGATAAAGGAGGGCGATATTGACAAGGTCGAAGACAGGCACCAGGATAGCACCGATGAGGGAAATGACCAGCATCGCGGCAAGGGTCACGAGATACTGCACGGTCAATGCGGCAAAATGGGGCAAAACCCGCCCTTTTATCCTTTGTGAGAGTTCGTTCATGAGAACCTGTACCCGCCGGGAAGTCGCGCACCCGATTGAGGTTTTCGTTAGCCGGCCCTTTGTTTATTTATGATGGATAGGCCTGGCAGGTCAAGTTTTTTCGCCCGGCAGGCCGGCGCCCTCACAATACCCGGAAAATCGCACATTTATCTGCAAAATACCTTCGATTAAAGGCGGCCTTTTTGGTAGAATGCATTGCGAAGGGTTTCCGCCGCGAAGGCCACCATGAAACGCGCATACTATATCGATAACCTCCGCACGACGGTGATCGCTCTCGTCATCATGCTTCACCTGGCCGTGACGTACAGCAGTCTGGGCAGATGGTACTATAACGAGCAGATCTCCCACGGCTTCTGGGGGCTTATGTTCTTCGCCACGTTCCAGATGTTCACACAGGCGTTCTCCATGGGCCTCATGTTCCTCCTCGCGGGATACTTCACACCGGCATCGTACGACAGGAAGGGTTTCGGCAGGTTTGTCACCGACCGTTTCAAGCGGCTGGGCTTGCCTTCACTCTTTTATCTTTTTGTCATCACGCCTTTCGTCTGCTGGGTCATGGTGCCTGCCCCCGAATTTATCAGGGGCGCGGCAACGTTCGGTGAATTTTACAGGAACTACATCATCTCCGGCGGATACAAATTCCTCGGCGTCGGCCCGATGTGGTTCGCCGTCGCCCTTTTGGCCTTTTCGGTATTCTATGCGCTCGTCCGTGCGGTCCTGCCGGCCACCGGTAAAAGCAATCCCGGGGACAAGAGGACCACGTACGCAATACTTGCCGGCCTCGTCGTGACCGTCGCCGCCGGCGCATTCCTCCTGCGCCTCGTCTTTCCCATCGGCTCGATCTTTTCAGGAATGCAGCTCTGCTATTTTTCCCAGTACGTGATCCTGTTCGCAGCAGGGATCTTTGCGTATCGCGGCAATTACATCGAACGGATAACCCCGGCGATGGGCAGGGCGTGCCTCGCGGCAGGCCTCATCGCGGGTACCGCGGGCCTCATCGCGCTCAAGACAGCGGCAGGGATTTACGACTTTTCCGCGCTGAGGATCATCCTCAACCCGCCCCGGGGCAGCTTCACCGGCGGCGCCACGTGGCCAGCCATATCGTTTGCCGTCCTCGAATCATTCATCGCCGTTGCCATGTCCGCAGGGCTCTCTGCCCTGTTCCGCGAAAAATTCAATTTCTCGAACACCCTGACGAAAAGGCTCTCGGACAGCTCCTTTGCCGTCTACATGTTCCACCCGCCGATCATTATCGGCATCACCTTAGCGATGCACGCGATCACCTTCGTCCCCGTGGCAAAATGGGCGATCGCAAGCATCATAGCAGTCCCCGCCTGCTTTTTCCTGGCAAACCGGGTCCTGCTCAAGGTCCCGGTGTTGAACAGGATCCTCTGAAAGATGGTTTCATGTTCCGTGTTTAAAGTTTAAGGTAAAACATTTTCGTGGAACCGGCGTCGGAAACTGTGCGGCAAGCCGGAATGACGGGGTGGTGGGGTGGAAACCGACACTTTGCACGCTTTTGGAAAAGAGAAAACTTTTGCAATACGAGCCGGACTACGGCATTACGGTGACCGTGACATGATCGCTGTATGCACCTGCGGAGACATTCTGGCTTGCGGGGATCCGCCCGTACATGATCTGCGAGGCGACCCAGGGCGCCGGTCTGCCCGGGGGCCGTCTTAGCCGAACGGTGCTCGTTCCGCTCGTTCCGTCCCCCCAGATCGCTGCGCGCGCGGACGACGTGTAAATATTGTAATTGAGGACATCGCTACCCGTCGCCAGCTTCATACCGCGCGGGTTGAAACGGCCCGTTGTGGAACTGGCGCTTATCGTAACGGTGGCCGCACTCACGTCCTGCGTGCAGTTCACATATACCGTGCCCGAATCACTGTCAACCGGGGTCGACACGAACACGTCGTAGGGCCCGAACGTGACGTTGGTCACCGACATGGTGCAGGCCGCATGACCGGCAGTTCCCGTGACCAGAAAAAAGAAACCGAGCAGAAACACCCTGACTGTTAAATTCATTTGCCGCCTATTATATCAGAATTAAGATAATTATTCCCTATAATTCAGGCATAAAATCACCCTAACGGCCCATGCAGGTTATCGTCCCCAGGTCTGTGATCACGTCGTCGCTTTTCGGTATGACCAGGTCGAACGAGCAGGGCTTGCCCTTATACGTGAAAGAGGCCTTATAATTTCCCGGCATGACATTCTCAAAATAGAATTCCCCGCCTTTGCCGGTGGGAAAAACGACGTCTTTGCCGTCGACCTGCATGGTCACGTCGAAGAACTCGGCCGGTTTTGTTGCACCGTTCTCCTTCACGTGCAGCATGCCCGTGATCCCGATGAATTTTACGACATCGAACTTGATGTGCGAACCGCTCCGCCAGGGAGGGGACACGTACTTCGTCAGCTCATTGATGGTGTGGTCCATCGGGATGTCTTTCTGATTGATCGCTATCTGGTTGTCCATGTATGAATTCAGGCTCGGTACGAAGACCTTCCCTGACGAGTCTGTCTTGCCGATCTGCGCTCCGTTCACGGTCACCCCGACGCCTTTCACGTCACCCGTCTGCACGACGCCGAAGCTGTCGGTTATAGGCCTCGCGAGCCCGAAGGTATTGCCGGTATACGCAAGGGACCCCGCTGCGGTCAGCCGCATTGCCTCCGTTTTCGTTCCGCCCGTGTAGGTCCCCCTGTATTCACCCGTATATATGCCGTACCTGCCGTTGTACTGGAAGAACGGGTTTACCGTCTCGGAAGTGGTCCCGCCGGATTGCGACCTTTCGCCGGTCAGCCGGTACCCGTAACCCTCGCCGACGGGGACATTCTTCGTATAATCTATCCTCTGGATGTTTTGCTCTTTATTCTGCGAATGACTGGCCGACAGGGTCGTGTTGTCCGCAAAGTAGTAATTGAAACTGATGAAGAACTCATTTGACGTTGTCTCGTTCCTCGTGTGCTTGAACGATGCGAGGACCACCGAGTTTCCCGTGATATTTCTCGAATATGACGCCATGTACTCCCTGGCGTCCTGATCGATATACTTTTTGATCTCGGAATAATTCAGCGAGATCGACCCGAACTCCCTGGTCCCGAAACCTATGCCGGCGCCGAACTCGTACTTGTTCGCCACAGTAGTGACCGGGACCGTTGGCGCCGCCAGTATACTCGTGGTTGGCACCACGATCGGGGTGACGGTCGTCGCGGGTTCATTCCCGACAGTCACAAAATTCCTTGAATAGTGCTTGTAGAGCAGCCTCCAGTTCCATATCCTGCCTTGAAAACCATAGTTCACAAGCCCGGCGTTCCCGTCCCCCACGACGTCATTGTGGCTCAGGGAATAGTTAAGGACCAGTGTGCCGAACCGCCAGAGAAGCAATGCGGCCTGCGGACCGAAAAGGGACGTTTTTCTTGTCCCTTCGGCGCTGAACCCGATATTGAACGCATCGGTGACGCCGTACTTGTGATAGGCTGAAAACGCGAGGTCTCCATAGTCATTGCTTTTCACCCCGTACTGCTCCCTCAGGAAGCCGACATTATAGCTGTACTCATGGAGCCCTTTGCTCAGGAGGATGTCGTTGAAATAATAGGGCAGGCGGTACCGCGTCTCCCTTCCGAACGAATCCTTGAGAACGACCTCGACGAACCGCGCCCCGCCGTAATAGTTGATGTCATTGAGCGAAAATTTCCCGGGTGAGATCTTCTGGGCCGCGATCTTCGTCCCGTCAAGATAGATGTCGGCCTCCGAAGGCAATGTCGCGAGGCCCGTAAAATTGAACGTGGGGCGTTTTATAAAATACGGGTCCATGCTGTACACCTTCGAAAAGCTCAAGCCCCCGAGATTGAGGGTGCTTCCGAGATCACCGGACACGGCATAAAGGTCACCTGCCACGAACCGCTGAAGCGTGTCCCTTTTGTCATAGGTCATACTGCTCATAAGCCGCACGAAGGTCTCCTGCTCCTTGGTGTCCTGGTAGGAGAAATTCGACAGCAGGAGATAATCCTTGAGGCGGACGCCTATTTCACTCGTAGCATTGAAACTCTGAAACTCAAATGAATCACCTGAATTGTGTTCGAAACCGTAATTCAGGAACGCCCCCGAGTCTCTCGGGTAATATACCCTCTCCTGCCTGCGGGCCGCAAAACCAAAGGACCTCGTGGCGAGGAGTTCCGGTTTTGCCGTAATATTGAGTGACAGCACCTTCTCATTGAAAACAAACGTGACCCCTTCCATGGACTTGAGTGACAGGTACGATTCACCCGCGATCTGCGTGATCTTGCCCGCAGGCTCGCTGAACCCCATGGATTTGAGGTCTTCCGCTTTGATGAGAAAATCCGCGTCCCCGGTCATCTGCACGAAAAACTCACCCTTTGCCTCCTGGTTGAGGACGACGTTCACGATGAGGGTATCCGCGGCCTGCACACAGACGGGAAAGGCCAGGACCAGGCAGGTTAGAATGAAGCGTATTGTGAAGTGAACATTTCGGATGTCTTTACTTGCACATCGATGCATCAGTATTCAATTTGTGCTTCAAATTGATCTTATCCGTAACAATCTCGACATCAAGGGTTGCGGTCCTTATACAGGCATCACGGGCAAGAGGGGCCGAGTACGTTCTCGATGCGCCGTTGAGGAGATACCAGCCGCTTAAGTCCTTAGCGAGGGTTTGCCCGCCCTTCTGGTCCCTGCCGACAAGTTTCACCGTGTTAATGACCAGGTGAACGTTGCCCGTGTTCTTCAACCCGACGGTGACAACGCCCTTCGCAAGGTCACATCTTTCGACGACTCCCCTCGCCTCTTCTTTCACAGGCTGGGAAAAGATGGGGACGCCGAACCGGATGGCAACCGCTATGGCGGTCCCCTGCGCCTTTTTTGGTTCCGGGATCTCCTCGATGAATAAACGGTATGTCTTTTCTCTTGCCACGGCGGGCACTTTTATGCCCGCCCTTATGACGCGTTCGGACTTTGGATCGACGGTCATGATCTTGGGAAAGAAAATGAGGTCCTGCGTCTCCTCGTAAACGTCCTTGCCCCCCGCGTCCTGGGTCCATTCAAAGGCCTTGACCTGGCACTGCAGTTTCTCTTCGGCCTCATTGGTCACCGTTATAACTCCGGTCTTTGTCCGCGCATCGAAAACAAGACGTATGGGCGTAACCCTGAATTCCCCGCCCCGCGCACCATCGGGCAGGAAGAAAAAAGCGCAGATCAATGACAACGCAAGAACAAACGAAGTACGAATGGCCATTTAACACTATATATCACAGAAGCTCAGAATATTACAAGGCTGATGTAGGGTCAAACGATTGCGTTACACGGGCCGTGCCGAAATGTTGAGCGGCCATGCGTACGTGCCGGGCTGCGCGCCTTTCGCGAGAACAAACCGGTAGCTGAGGTCAATGCTGACGGATGTCCGGGCAAAAGGCTGCGTCACCCATCCGGCTGATTCTATATAAACATCCCGCCCGCCGCCTTTGACATGGACGCCCTTGATAAAATTCATCGGGCCGCCGAACCCTTCGAACACGATAAGGCACCCGGCCGGGTTATTGTTCTTTACCTCGATGCGCGAAGCGGCGGGAGCGTCCACGTAGCCGCGCGCAATATCGGCATTCGTTATGATGAGCTCAGCTGACTGCTTGATAATTTTCAGCTTCACATAGGGAAGGATGTGAGCGGTGACCATTACCTTCGCCGACGACCCTTTTGTCTGAGACTGCTCCGCGGAATGCGCCCTTGTGGGGACCGCGGAGCCCGCAAGGGAGAGCGATGCCACCAGGGCGGCGGTCACCAGTTTATGTTGAAGCCTGAGAACGCCGTCAATCTGCTGAGGCTTGACGTAGCCGGCGTCAACAAGGATCTCCCCGATCTTCTTCTTCGAGTGTCTTTGCTTCTGGAGTGCGTCGTCAAGCTGAGCGCGGGTGATCTGGCCTGTGGTGACGAGCAGCTCGCCAAGCCTGAGCTTGCCCTCTTCGGTTCTTGTTGCGCCCTGCCGTTTCTGGAATTTCAGGAGGGCCTTTAATTCCTCGCCGGTGAGCAGACCGCGCCGGAGCAACACTTCGCCGATCTTCCCGCCCGTCTCTTTCTGTTCCTGCAGCACGCTCTCGAGATCGCGCCGCGATATGTATTTTGCCTCGACAAGAAGCTCGCCGAGGAGCCGGCGTGTGCCTGCGGCAAGTTTTAACGCATCTTCGGGGTTGGAAAGGTCCTTTTGTATCGACAGGACCGCTTCAAGGTCCCGTGTATCGAGGACCCCCATGCCGACAAGGACCTCGCCCAGCTGCCTGTTCGTCTCCTTCTGGAGCACCAGCGACCGGTCCAGGTCCTTTTTTGTCAAAAATCTCCCGTCGACAAGTATCCTTCCCAGAAGACGCTTGACAAGAAGGGAACCCAACCGGTCCTTCGCTTTCTTCGGCTGTTGGACAGGTGTCATCCTGTCATCTCCTTTACGGTGCGATCTTTATCGCGTCTGCTGCTGCCGGAGAGCACACTTCGGCTGCTATTGTTATCCCGCAGCCTTCGTGTGCTCTTGACCTGCAAACCCGCCTATTACTAAAATCACGGGCTTATGCTCAGCACTACTGTGTCGGCATAGCTGCCGGCGGTCTTGCCGGTATAGTCGG
>CALMFJ010000009.1 GCA_937862865.1 uncultured Pseudomonadota bacterium
GGCTAACGGCTAACGGCTAACGGCTAACGGCTAACGGCTAACGGCTAACGGCTTCTATCCCCTGTCCGTCATTCCGGCGCTTGACGCCGGAATCCAAGGTTTGTCTGTGAAACTTGGTAGGAACGAAAAAACAGATAAAGAGTGAAATGTTGGACCCCGCCGTCAAGCGGCGCGATGACGACTATTGCAATCTCTGACGTTTCTTTGGAACAAGGCGAGCAATGAGAAATGCCTGACGCCTTACGATCTCATCCAATTATCGTAATTCTCTTCTTTTCCGGCTTGTTTCTCAAAAGAATGTACGTTGCGCCGGGGCCGCCGTCGGGCATGACGGCGTTTGAGAAGGCGATGACCCATTTGCGGTGCATGGCGCGTACTATCCAGGTCTTGAGATAGTCCTTGATGACCGGGCCCCGTTTTGATCTCAGGCCTCGCCCGTGGATGACCTTGATGCACTTGAGGTTCTTCTTTATGGCCTCGCTCAGGAAGAATTCAAATGTTTCCCGTGCGCTCTCGATCGACACCCCGTGCAGGTCGACAACCTGCTGGACGGAGAATTCGCCGCTGCGGAGCTTTTCCATGATGAAGGGGCTCACACCCTCCGCGTAGCCCTCCATGTATTCAGGAAGGTTTGTTACGTTGATCGTGTTGCCGTCCGCAAAAATGCCCTTAAGAAGGGTGTCCTCCTCGCTTTCTTTGCCGGGATGGGGAATGACGGCGGGCTGGGTTTTCGCACGGACGCGGTTGCCCCGTTTACGCATGGTGCGGACGCCCTCCATTGCTTGCGCGAGAAGGCGTTCTTCATCGTCGGCTGCCGGTTCACGTTTGAGGACCGGCTGTTCCCTGTCGAGCCTGATGCGCTTTTCCTTCAGAAAGGCCGGCAGGCCGGCGAACGGCCTGTTTATCGAGTCATTTCCATCCATGAAACACTGTCCGTCAGGAAGCGTCCATATCGCTCACTGCGATCGAATATGTCTCGGCGGTCTCCGGGAAACCGAGGAGCTTTACGTCGAAGACGCCCTTCTGACCGGCTTCGACGGCGATGATGTCCGAATAATCAGCAAGCGCCTGGCCGTTTGCGTCGCGGAGGGTAACGGTGACGGTAAGCAGGGCCTCTTCTTCCCGCTCGTTAACGAGCCGGCCGGAGACCTTTGCCCAGAAGGGAAGGGCAAGAAGGCCGCAGCACGGCATGAGGGAGGGGAGAAAGACCTGGCCCTCGATGGATATACCGTCGATGGAGCGCATCCCCGTGCATCGAGGCTCTTTCTGGTCCTGGGGGGTTATGCACCCGATGAGGTTTCTCGTTGCAGTCATATCGCGGTACCACGCTCCTTTCTATTTACCACAGGTGAAGAACTTTTGACAACACCCGGTATTTATAATACATTACGAACATGCACAGGCATATGTGTAATTGAGGCTGGAGATGACCGAGGGCCGGTGTACCGCATTCATGTTTTCCTTTGTGCTGCATGGAATAATCGTGGCAGCCCTGTTGATCACACCTTTTTTCGGTATAAGAAATGAAGCTCCGATAACTGTCAATCTCAGTTTTGTCACACCGGACAGAAATGGCCCGTCAGGTACCGGCGCCCGCCCGAAGGGCGAGGCGAGGCCGGGAAAGAAGGAAGGCCCTTCACGCTCCGGGAAGCAGGATATCGTCCGTGACCGGGAAGCGGCCGGCCGTGAAGAGCTTAAAGCGGTGAATGCGGAGAACCATATCATTACCGGACCGCACAGGCTCGAAGGGCATCCGGGAGACCCGGCTGCCGCACATCGGGGTGTATCTCCGGCATCTTCGGGGGGCGGCCCGGGAGGCTCGAAAACGCTCAATTATTCGCAGCCCGGCGGGGCGGATGAGCGTCACTTTTCGTTTATCCGGGATACGATAATACAGGGCATCGTTTATCCCGAGCGTGCGCGGAGGATGGGCTGGGAAGGCCGGGTCGTACTTACGTTCAGCGTGCGGGAGAACGGGTCTGTCGGTGACGTGAAGGTCGTTGCCAGTTCCGGTTTTCCCGTCCTCGACGAGAGCGCCCGCGAAGCGATAGCCAGAACAAGCTTCAGAAAAAAAGTGCCGGTACGGCTCTATGTCCTTTTACCGGTGGAGTATAGGCTTCAGCTGCGCTGAAGCAGGCAATAGGCAACAGGCAATAGGCAATGGATCCTTTCCCATCGCCTATAGCCCATCGCCCATAGCCCATCGCCTATAGCCCATCGCCCATAGCCTATCGCCTATTTTTTAGAGTGTTCTTGTAAATACCAGATAACCCGTGTGTGCTATCATGCGGTCGTTGGGGACGACGCGCTCGGCTACCGTTTTGTATTTTCGTATCAGGATCTCGAGCACTTCCGTGTCTCCGTAGCCCTCCTCAAGGGCCTTGAGGACGTCGGATACCTGGTTGGCGGTCGGCAGTATCATGCCGATCGGGGCGCTGCCCTTAACGGCGTCGCGCACTTTTTCCAGCACGGTCGGGGGTTCCCTTACATCTATGAACGCGGCGTCGAAAGCATCGCCTTCGAATCCTGTAAATTCTTCGTTGTGCAGCTCGACGTTATCCCAGTCGCAGAACCTTTCGATGTTCCGCTTTGCGTTGCGGAAATGGCGTTCTTCCTGCTCGTATGATACAACGCGGCCATCCGGGCCGACAGCGTGAGACAGGATGAAGGTGTTCGCGCCGCTTCCCGTCCCCACCTCGAGCACCCGTGAGCCCTTTTTCAGGCTGAGCCGGAAGGCTATATAAAAGCTTTCTTTCGGAAAGACGATCTGTGTCTCGCGCTTGAGGCCGTACATGACGATGTCCTCGATCGTCGGCTCAAAGATATCATAATCGCCGGTCCGTATCCCGTAAGGTTTCCCGATCAGGTCGCCATACCGCAGCATTCCCCCTTTCCCGTGAAAGGACCCGTCCGGCGCGATCCTCTTAAGATACCTCCTGCCCCTCCAGATAATTAATACAAGCCGCCCATCCTCAATCAATGTAATATCGCCCATCGCCTCTTGCCCGGTATCTACAGAATCACAAACTTTTTCACGTAGTCGACTATTTCCTGGGGATCGTCCATGATCTTGAAGATATCGAAATCCTCCTTACAGATCCTGCTGTGGGGCAGCATCTGGCTCTTCATCCAGTCAAGGAGCCCCTGCCAGTACTCCCCGTGGTAAAGGATAACGGGAAAAGGCCGCATCTTTTTTGTCTGGATCAGGGTGATCGCCTCGAAGAACTCGTCAAGCGTTCCGAAACCGCCGGGCATAACGATATATGCCACCGCATACCTGAGGAACATTACCTTTCGCACGAAAAAATAGCGGTAGCTCAGGCGGATGTTGGCATACGGGTTGGGTTTCTGTTCGAAGGGCAGCTCGATGTTTATGCCGACCGATTTTGCGCCCCCGTCCTTTGCGCCCTTGTTCGCGGCCTCCATGACCCCGCCGCCGCCGCCCGTGATGACATTGAAACCGTTCTTTGCGAAGAGCCTGGCAATATCATATGTCTTTTCATACAGCAGATCGCCTTTCTGGGTGCGCGCGCTGCCGAAAATGGTCACTGCGGGGTGGACATCGCTCAAGGTTTCAAAACCTTCGACAAATTCAGCCATGATATGAAAAAGCCTCCATGATTCCTTGAGGCCCATGTCGTCGATGACGTATTGTTTTTCCATCGTGTCCCCTTTTGCCTTGAGATTTTAAGCGTTGACATATATTATGTAGATACAAATTACTTGTCAAATTAAAACAATGGGCGAGATTTTGATCGGAACGAGCGGCTTCTCCTTTGACGACTGGATAGGTGAGATCTACCCGCCGCGAACGAAGAAACAGGACATGCTCCCGTATTACTGCAACACCCTCGGCTTCAAGGCGCTCGAGGTCAATTACACGTATTATTCCATGCCGTCCCGCAAAACGATGGAGTCGTTCGCGCGGCGCACGCCGCGGGATTTCGCGTTTGTCGTAAAGGCGTACAAGGGTATCACCCATTCGGTTGAGAGCAATATCCGCGAGACTTGCCGTTTCTTTAAGGAGGGCATCGAACCGCTCGGGCCTAATCTCAGGGCGCTTCTTTTCCAGTTCCCGTACATGTTCCTGCCGACTGACGGGAACATCGGGTATATCCGGAGACTGAAGGATGAATTTTCGGGATACGAGTCGGTTATCGAATTCCGGAACGCCCGATGGTTTGAAGAAAAGTATTTCGACCTGCTGCGGGAACTTTCGCTCGGGTTTTGCGTCGTGGACGAGCCGAAGCTCAAGGGGCTCATGCCGTTCACGCCCGTCCTCACGTCGACAACCGGTTATTTCCGGTTTCACGGAAGGAACAGGTCGTGGTTCAGGGAACCGGTCGATGTGCGCTATGATTACCTGTACTCCGATAAGGAACTGAGGGAATTTTCAGGGCCTGTTGCAGATATTGCGTCCCGGGCTTCCGGCGCGACCTTCGTTTTTTTCAACAACTGCCACGCGGGAAAAGCGGCCAGGAACGCCCTCACGATGATAGAGCTTCTTAAGGAAAGACCGGTGTTCGGTCCGGCGGCGCAGGCTGCTCCTCACAATTAATCGGGATAAAAAGGGTTGTCTTGCCTTCCGCCCGGCGGACGCACCTGTCCGGACTGTGTGACATGACTGGTTTCAGAAGGGGACCATGATGAATACGGAGATATTCAGGGAATACGATATAAGGGGGGACGTGGAGCGCGACCTGACGGACGACGTCGTGCGGAATATAGGGAGGGCGTTCGGCTCGTACATGGCGTCGCTCGGAAAGAAAAGGGCGTCGATCTGCCGCGACTGCCGTTTGAGCTCCGGTCGCTACAGGGACATCCTGGCGGAAGCGATGACCGAAAGCGGGCTCGATGTCACGGACATCGGTCTTGCGCCGACACCCCTTTTTTACTACTCGCTCCACAATCTGGACGTCGAAGGCGGCATCATGGTGACAGGCAGCCATAACCCGCCCACCATGAACGGCTTCAAGGTCGCCGTGGATAAGGCGACGATCTTTGGCGAAAAGATCCAGGGCCTCAGGAGGATCATCGAGAGCGGCTCGTATGTACAGGGCGCGGGTTCGTACAGGGAATACGGGGACATCGTCAGGGATTATTATGCCTACCTGCGCTCAAACATCACGATCGGAAAGAGTTTCAAGGTTGTCATCGACGCCGGGAACGGGACGGGCGGGGTGATAGCGGCCCCTATAATGCGGGAATTCACGCAGGACGTGACCGAGCTTTTTTGCGAAATGGACGGCCGCTTCCCGAACCATTTCCCCGACCCGACCGTTGAGAAGAACCTCGCGGTCCTGCGTGACACTGTCCTCAGGGAAAAGGCAGACGTCGGGATCGGGTATGACGGCGATGCCGACAGGATAGGTGTCGTTGACGAAAAGGGCGGTATCATCTGGGGCGATTACCTGATGCTTATCTTTGCACGGTCCATCCTTGCGGAACAGAAGGGAGGGACGTTCATCTCCGAGGTGAAGTGTTCGAAGAACCTTTTTGACGATATAGCGAAGCGCGGCGGGGTGCCCGTCATGTGGAAGGCCGGCCACTCGCTCATCAAGCAGAAGATGAAGGAAATGCACGCGTTGATGGGCGGGGAAATGAGCGGCCACATCTTTTTTGCCGACCGCTTTCCCGGTTATGACGATGCGATATACGCCACTTTGCGTTTCCTCGAAATAATGGAGCGTGACGGCAGGCCGGTCTCCGAGTTCTTGAGCGACCTTCCGAAGACGTACTCGACCCCGGAGATCCGCGTCGATTGCCCGGATAACGTCAAATTCAAGGTAGTTAACGAATTAACCGGGCTTTATCGGGCAAAATACCCGATCATCGACACGGACGGCGTCCGGGCAACCTTCGAAGGCGGTTGGGGCCTCGTCCGCTCATCAAACACCCAGCCCATCCTGGTGCTCAGGTTCGAAGCGGATACACCGGAGGCCCTCGACCGGATACAGAACATTGTGATGGAGGACCTTGAAAGGATAAAAAAGAGGTTCTAGGTTCTACGTTCTACGTTATTATTCTCAATTAGTTTCCGGCTTTAACGCAGAACGCAGAACGTAGAACGCGAATATAATGGCTATGCTAAATATCCCTCGAACAATTCTCCGCCCTGCACGGTATATCGGTTCCGAACCGAACCATGTCAGGAAAGACCTGAAGGATGTCAGGCTGCGTTTTGCCCTGTGCTATCCCGATATATACGAGATCGGGATGTCGTACTACGGTTTGTTCCTTCTCTATGAGATCGCGAACCGGGTCGACGGAGTGTGGTGCGAGCGCTGCTTTGCCCCCTGGGCCGACATGGAAGAGCATTTGCGGCAGACGGGCAGGCCTCTTACGACCCTTGAATCACACACGCCGCTTTCCGCAATGGACGTGATCGGCTTTTCATTGACGTACGAGCTCAACGTCACGAACGTATTGAACATGCTGTCCCTCGGCGGGGTGAAGATACGTTCGGATGCGCGGCGGGACAAAGGCCCGATCGTCATCGGCGGCGGTCCCTTGATGCTCAACCCGAAACCGTACGCTCCCTTTTTTGACATAATCGTGGCCGGCGAGGGGGACGAAGCGATCGTTTCAATACTCACGGTGTCGCGGGACATGGCCGGCGAAAGACGGGACACGGTCATAGCGGAGCTATCGAAGCTCGACGGTGTTTACTCGGCCCACACGGAGAGGGCAAAGAGGCTTTTCGTTAAGGACCTCGACAGGGCATTTCATCCTGTCCGGCCCCCGATACCGGCCGTTGACAGCGTCCATAACCGGCTGAACGTCGAGATATCGCGGGGGTGCGGCAACGGGTGCAGGTTCTGTATGGCAGGGTTCGGGTACCGGCCGTATCGCGAACGCTCATTCGAGGCCGTCAGGGCGGTTATCGACGAGGGCCTGCGAAATACCGGGTATGAAGAGATGTCGTTTCTTTCTTTGAGCTCGGGAGATTACCGGCGTCTTTTTGACGTGATCGATTACGCGAGAAAGGAATATAAAGGCCTGTCGGTCAGTCTCCCGTCCCTCAAGATAGGAAGTATAGGGAAGGATGAGATCTCCGCCATGGGCGAAATGGCGCGGACCGGTTTTACGTTCGCGCTCGAGGCGCCGACCGCCGGCCTGCGTCATCGCCTCAACAAAGACATCGATGTCGACAGCCTGGTGACCCGGCTGCCCCAGCTCAAAGCCCTCGGGTGGCGAAGGCTCAAGCTTTACCTCATGGTCGGCTTTCCGTGGGAAACGGAAGACGACCTTAAAGCGGTGCGGGATGTCATTGCCCCGTTCCGGGCGGCAGGCTTCGATATAAACCTGTCGGTCTCCCCGTTCACCCCCAAACCTCACACGCCGTTCCAGTGGCTGCCGATGGATGACGAGGCCGTCCTCGATGCGAAGATCATGCTGATAAAGGACGCCCTGAAAAAGACGGGTGTGCGTGTCCGGTACCGCGACACCTCGGTCAGCATTATTGAGGGGATCGTGGCGCGGGCCGACGAAGATCTTTCCCCGATGTTCGAATACCTTCATCAGCGCAGCGTCCGGCTTGAAGCGTGGCGCGAATTTTTCTCGGTCGGGCCCTACCGGGAGTGGTTTGAATTGAATGGCGTCGATATGAAGGCTTATACCGGTGCCCTCGATGTGCACAGAGCGCTGGCCTGGGATGTGGTGGATATGGGTTTCGACACGCAGTTCTTGCGGGATGAACTGAACAGGGCCGGGGCAGGCGATATGACCGTCGATTGCCTGAACGGTTGTGCGGGGTGCGGCCTGGCATGCAGCCAGACTGGCGGCCTGGCTCCCGACAGGAAGATCGAGGCAGTACCGGTCGTGCCCCGCGAAGACAGCGGCACGGTCGTTTTAAGCCAGGCACCCCCGAAGAAGGTGACGTTTCGTTACGGCAAGTACGGGAACGCACGGTACGTCGGGCATCTCGATACGATGAGCATCCTGGTGCGGGCCGTCAAGGCATCCGGGATACCTTTGAGGACACGGGGGAAATATCATCCCCTGCCGAAGATAGTCCTTACGGACGCTCTTCCCGTCGGCGTGGAGAGTTTCTACGAATTCATCGAGATAGAGACGGATGCGGATGCGACGGTTGACAGCACAACGATGGACGACATCAATCGCAGGCTCATGCCGGGCATAAAAATATACGAATTTATTGAAGGTTCTTTGAAAGATGTGGTAAAAGATTAC
>CALMFJ010000010.1 GCA_937862865.1 uncultured Pseudomonadota bacterium
CCTGAAGGAGAGCATTGCCATTCCCGTCCATATTCACTCGCACTACACGAGCGGCATGGCGTCCATGTCTATCGTCAACGCGATCGAAGCCGGGGCGGATGGCGTCGACACGTGCCTTGCCCCGTTCTCCTATCGTTCGTCCCATGCGCCTGTGGAACCCCTTATTGTGGCGCTGACGGACAGCCCGTACGAAACGGGGCTTGACCTGGCCGCCATCTCGGAGGTCGACCGTTATCTCGAAGAGATCATTCCCACGAAGCTGCGGTCATTCGCCGATGCGACCCACCATGCCGGGAATGACATCAGTGTTATCATGCACCAGATCCCGGGCGGGATGATAACGAACCTTTTGAGCCAGCTTGAACAGGCGAAGGCGCTCCACAGGCTTGACGAGGTCTTTGACGAGATACCGAGGACACGGCAGGACATGGGGTTCCCCCCGCTCGTTACACCGTCAAGCCAGATCGTCGGGGTACAGTCCGTTTTCAACGTTATCATGGGCCGCTACAAAATGATCTCGAACGAGGTGAAGGATTATTTCTACGGCCTCTACGGCCTCCCGCCGGGATCCGTCAATGAAGAGGTCAGGGCAAAAGCGCTTAAAGGGTATCATCGGGGGACAACACCAATAGATGTACGTCCTGCCGATACCCTGAAGCCTGAAATGCCGGCCGCGAAAGAGGCAACGAAGGATATAACCGGGGAGATTGGTGATATCCTTATCTACGCGCTGTACCCGATGACGGGCCTCGAGTTCCTTAAGAAAAAGTACGGGAAATAGAGGCAAATACGGTACACAGCGACTGATGCCCGAAAAGGGCGGCGAAGACGATATGCCTCGTGAATACGGTATATTGCGGTTGTTTGTGTTGAAAACGCAGCCTGCCGATGATATCCTAACCGTGCATGAAAACAATGGTGCTCGCCCTCGGGTCCAAAGAGAATATTATCGAGGACATCCATATCCTGGCCAGCCGGTACCATGAGCATCCGGCAATTTCCATCGCACAGGGGAAAGACGTCAGGCAGGTGGTTATCGAAAAAGCTTCGAACCTCTTTCTTGCCGATAACATCGTCATAGCGGTCGTAGACCCCGGGGTGGCTGATGTGCGGGCGTTGAAACCGAGCTTCGATGTCCTGAAGGACAGGGTGGGGATTATCGTGTACCTGACGAACGAATCGCCCGGCATATCCGAGATCCTTCAGATGCAGGCTGTCGTCCTGGAAAAGGACAGGGAAAAGAGGATCAAGGAAAGGGTACGGACGGCGCTCAAGCGCAATGGCAAGAAAATGACCGATAAGGCCTTTGCGTTGCTGACATCGCGGATTCGGGACGAGTCGATACTGGACCAGGAGGTCTTAAAGCTCATCGGATATGTGGGCGACAAAACGACGATTGATTCGAAAGATATCCAGACCGTTGTGACCGAGACCCACGAGGACACGCTGATGGTGCTCTTTGACGCATTCTCCCGGATGGACAAAAAAGAGGTTCTGAATATATTTGAGGGCCTCGTGGAGAATGGCCAGCATATCCTCGCGATACACAGCTATCTCGTAAACCAGATGCGTCTTCTGATCCAGGCAAAAGACCTTGAACCGCATATTCCGGAGGTGCGGGCATATCCTGCCTTTGCTTCCGCCTTCAAACGATGGAAGGAAGAGATCGAAATCGACACATCGGGTAAGAAGCGGTACCTGCCCTTCCAGCACCCGTACTATGCGTACAAGCTTTTCATGACGGCACGCAAGCTGCCGAAAAAAAGCCTGATAGAGTTTTATGAATTCTTATGTTCACTGGACGTAAAGATAAAGTCGGGAACGAAACATGACCGGGCCCTCATGGAATACGGCCTGCTCAAGGTCTAGATGGTCTTCCTCCATATCCTGCTATTCCTGGTGACCGTGGCGTCCACGGTCTTTGTCGGCGGGTATGTATACAGCTGTGCCATCATGACGATCCTCCTGTGTCACGAGATGGGGCACTATGTCATGACACGGCGCCATGGAATACCGAGCACGCTTCCGTTTTTTATACCCTTGCCTCTGCCGCCCTTCGGGACGTTCGGTGCCGTGATCAAAATGAAGGGGACCATCACCGACAGAAAAGCGCTTTTTGACATCGGCGTTGCCGGGCCGTTGGCGGGTTTTATTGCTGCGGTCCCCGTTATCATTGCCGGTATAAAACTCTCCACGGTCATGACGGTATCCGGGGTCCCGTCGTCATCATATATGGAGCTCGGGGAGCCCCTTCTCTTCAAGATACTTGAGCCTCTGCTCATAGGCAGGATTCCCGAGGGGCACGAGCTCATGCTCCATCCCCTCGCATATGCGGGTTGGGTCGGCCTCTTCGTGACGTCGCTCAATCTCCTGCCCGTCGGCCAGCTCGACGGGGGGCATGTCGTGTATGCGGTGTTCGGCCGCCGGAGCAACTGGGTTTATTACGGTGTGATCCTGGGCCTCGGCGTACTTGCGGTACTCCACAATATCGGCTGGTTTACCCTCGTCATTCTCCTGATGATCTTCGGCCGGAGCCATCCGCGGCCCTTCGATGACGAAACGGTCCTCGACGCGCGACGGAAGAAGCTCGCGATCGTCGTGCTTGCCGTATTTATCCTTTCTTTTATACCCGCGCCCTTTCCCGAGATGACGGTAAAGAACCTCTTTCAAAAGGGAGGGTTGCTCCGGTAAGTCCGGTTTGTTTCTCCGTGCCCCCACCCGAAGACGGCGCAAAAAAAACGCCGCAGCTATCCGCCGCGGCGTTCGTTCTTTCGTGATCGTCCTAAAAGACGGGCCGTATGCCCCTGGCAGGTTTCAGGTCGGTGCTTGCCATAACCTCAGATTGGTCGATGGCCTCCGCAAGGCTCAAATTGCCCTTCAGATAGGCCTGGGCGGCGCTTTTCGGGAAGAATATATAGAGGTATTCGATATGGCCGCCGTATGTGTCGCACTGGGAATGGTCCCTGACAGCCCAGTAGACGCCGAACGCGAGGCCTTCGATATCGTTCCGGTCGAGGTCGCGGGCCTTCATCATCTTGACGTATTTCGGTACGAAATCCTGGATTATAGTGGCCACCCTCTGGTCGGGTTTTGTCTTGTTCCCGTCGAATGACGCATCTTTTGGCCGCACGTAGACCATAATGTAATGGAGGGTCGTGTTGTCGTAGTCCTGAAGGGTGGTGATCCCGATACCATCCTGGTACACTCCCACGTTCGCCGAATTGTACCTGTTGTATATTTCCTTGAAGAGGCTTGTATTTGATTCGTACAGGTTCTGGACGTGCCTGTCGTTGTAGCTCTTCTTGATGCTGTCGGATTCGCTCTTGGCATAGTAGATGGGGCCCGGCGTACAGGAAAGAACCAGGGCGGCCAGTACAAAAACGACAATAATGTTTCTCATTTGTTTTCTTTCTCCTCTTGTTTCAGCATTGCCACGAGCTCCGTAAGTTCCTCGCGGATCTCGTTGAGAATGCGTTTATGGTTGGCAAGGTATTGTTTTGCTCCGTCTATCGTGAATCGTTTTTCATGGAGAAGTTTCTTGATGGTGAAGATGATCTCGAGGTCTTTTTTCTTATACAGCCTCTGCCCCGTCGGGCTCTTTACGGGCTTGATGTCCTTGAACTCCTGTTCCCAGTACCTCAGGACATGAGGCTTAAGCCCTGTCAGCGTACAGACTTCCTTGATACGGTAAAAGACCCGGTCGGGTATTTCTCTTCCGTTCATTCCGCCCTGCTATTATTTATTTCATCCTTTAATACCTGGCTTAACCTGAAGCTCAAGACCTTGCGCTCGGTGATCTTTATCTCTTCGCCTGTCTGGGGATTTCTTCCGCGCCGGGCCTTTTTCTTACGTACGAAAAAATTGCCGAAGCCGGAAATCTTGACGTTCTCGTCGGTTGCAAGAGTGTCTTTTATAATTTCAAAGAACCGGTCGACGATATGCGCGCACTCCCGTTTGGAAAATCCGAGCTTTTCGTAAAGATCGGTCACAATGTCTATTTTCGTCATTCCTCCTCCTTATGCCCTTAACGAAATTCCATCAATATTGGTCATCTCCCCGATGATCTTCTCCTGAAGGGAATTAACACGTTCGTCGGTGAGAGTTTCTTCATATGACTGGAATACAACCCGTATGGATACACTTCGCATCTCCTTTCGGAACATATCGAATATCCCGACGGAAACTATAAGGGGCGAAATGTCCTTTATCTTCTTTACAAGCTCGGCTATCGGCACAGAATCGTCCACGAAGAACGAAAAATCCCGAGTCGCCTGCGGAAAACGCGGTATCGGCTTGTACTGAAGCGTCAGGTTCCCTTTTTGTAAGATTATATCAAATCGTAACTCAGCGCAATAAATAGTTTGTTCAATTTCATAGGCTTTCAGGATATCGTCCCGGATCGAACCTGTCCAGCCGGCCCTCACGCCATCGATGATGACGTCCGCAGAGCATCCCTGATCGAGGAATGGTTCCGTGGCCGGGGAAAACTCGCAGTTCGCGCCGAGCCTTTCGATCAATCCTTCCACGATGCCTTTCATATCGAAATAATCGTAATCCGTGTATTTCTCCTTCCAGGAGTATTCCTTTTCCTTTCCGGTCAATGCAAAACACAGGAGCGTTTCTTCCCGTATATTCCGGGGGCCATCCTGAAAGAACACCTTTCCCTTTTCAAAGAACCGAAGGTTTTTTGCGCCGCGATTGATATTGTACGCCATGCTTTTGAGGACCGCCGGCATCATCATCGTCCGCATGACGCCCCAATCGCGTGAAATAGGGTTCATGATAGGCACACAGCGGCTGCGCTCATCGTCATCGGGTATGCGGAAAAGCTCGATGTCCCTGGTCGAGAAGAATGAAAAATTGATGATCTCGAAAAACCCTGTCCCCAGGCAATATTCCCTCACGGTGTTGAGAGATCGGTCCTTGATCGTCAGTTTTTGTGCCTTCAGGACCGTCACAGGGCTCGTATCGGGGATGTGTTCAAAACCGTGGATGCGGGAGATCTCCTCGATCACGTCCGAGGTCTCGCCGATATCATGCCGGAAATTGGGGATAGATATCGTGAAGCCGTTCTCATCCTCCTTCATGACGTGCAGGTCGATTGATCTCAATGCACGCGTGACCGCCTCATGACTGATGTGAGTTCCCAGGAGGCCGTTGATGTTGCTGTACGTGATATAAATGGTACGGGGCTCCTTCCTTTCGAATATTTCCCGCTGTCCGCTGAAAACGGCGCCGCCGGCCAGTTCGTGCATCAGGAACATCGCCCTGTCAGCTGCGTATCCCACGTTGTCAATGTCTATACCTTTTTCGAACCTTAGTGACGCCTCCGACCTTATGCCGAGGCGCCGGGCAGTCGCCCGTATCGAGAAGGGGTTGAAATAGGCGCTTTCAAGGGCCATGTTCGTTGTCGAGGCGGTGATTTCGGAATTCTCACCTCCCATGATGCCCGCAATGGCGACGGGTCCCGAACCGTCGCAAATAAGGATATCGCCGGGTTCAACAGGCCTGTCGATGCTGTCGAGGGTCCTGAAGGTCGAGCGTTCGCCGGCCACCCTGACATCGATCCTCGATTCTGCAAGACGTTCAAAATCGAAGGCATGGAGGGGCTGGCCGAGCTCGAGCATAACGTAGTTGGTCACATCGACGATGTTGTTTATCGGTCTCATACCGCACCGGGTCAAACGGCGGCGCATCCAGAAGGGGGATTGGCGGATCGAAATGCCCTTTATCAATTTCAGGATATACCGAGGGCACGCGGCCAGGTCCTGGATGGTGAGCCCTGCATGGTCCTCGACTTTTTCATCGGCGCCGGCGGTCAATGTGAAGACGGGGAGTTTCGCCTTCTGGTGCAATGTGCTTGCCACCTCGCGTGCGATACCGTAGATGCTCAGGCAGTCGCCCCTGTTGGGAGGGACGCTGATGTCGAGCACGTCATCGTGCGCGATGGGTGATTGCGCGAGAAGGGTGCCCGGGGCTATTTCGTCGGGGAGAATAAAGATCCCGGTATGATCATCGGATATTCCGAGCTCTTTTTCCGAACAGAGCATTCCGTATGACTCGATCCCCCGCACGGGGCGTTTACCGACCGTGAAACCACCGCCGAGCTCCGCTCCGACCGTGGCGAGCGGCACCTTTGCGTTCACCGATACATTCGGCGCCCCGCACACAACGGTAAGCTCTTCTTTGCCCGTGTTTACGGAACACAGCGACAGGTTGTCGGCATTGGGATGGGGCTCTATCTTTGTTATGGCGGCGGCCACGACACCCGTGAAACGGGGCGTGATCCTTTCAATGCCTTCGACCTCGAGCCCGCGCATTGTCAGGCGCTTCGCAAGATCCTCAATGTCTACGTCAATGACAACGAATTCATTCAGCCATTCAACTGGTACCTTCAATCGATCACACCTCAGAACTGCGAGAGAAACCTGACATCGTTGTAATAGAACTGGCGGATATCGTCGATCCCGAACTTGATCATGGCGATCCGTTCGACGCCCATACCGAAGGCGAAGCCGGTGATCTCTTCCTGATCGTACCCGACATTCCGGAAGACCTGCGGATGGACCATGCCGGACCCGAGTATCTCGAGCCACCCGGTGTCTTTACATACCCGGCAGCCCGAGCCGCCGCATATCACACAGCCGATATCAACCTCGGCGGACGGTTCGGTGAACGGGAAATAGCTCGGACGGAACCGAAGCGGCGTGCCGGGGCCGAACATCTCGTGTATAAAAATGGTCAATATGCCTTTGAGGTCGGAGAAACGGACGTTCTTGTCGACCATCAGCCCTTCCACCTGGTGGAACATCGGCGTGTGCGAGATATCGTTGTCGCACCGGTACACAGACCCCGGGGCGATGATCTTGACCGGGGGGAGCTGGGCCTCCATCGTCCGTATCTGGACAGGGGACGTGTGGGTCCTCAGGACTATACCGGGGTTTATATAGAATGTGTCCTGCATGTCCCTGGCCGGATGGTCCGAAGGGATATTGAGGGCCTCGAAATTGTAGTGCTCCGTCTCGATATCGGGACCTTCCGCCACGGAAAAACCGAGGGACGAGAAGATCCTGATTATCTCTTCAAGGGTTAACGTTATGGGATGCTTTCTGCCAAAAAGCGGTGCGGCGCCCGGCATCGTGATGTCGATCCGGGAAGCGGCCTGACGCTTGCGCCTCTCGATCTCTTCGAACTGTTTCTCGAGTTCCCCGACCCTCTGGTCGGCCCACGTTTTTATATCGTTGATCGCCTTGCCTGCATCACGGCGCTTGTCTTTGTCAAGGGTTTTGAGCTTGTCCAGGTATTCGGCAAAGATCCCCTTCCTGCCGAGGATGGACACCTTGACCTGTTTAACATCGTCAGCATTTGCTATCCGGGATATTTCGCTTTCGATCTTTTCTCTAAGCCCGCTGATATCCAAGCGTCACCCTAGCGAGTCGCTGCGGCCTTTACCTTTGCGACAACCTGTTCGAACCCGGCAGGGTCGTTGACGGCCATGTCGGCGAGGGATTTCCGGTTCAGGCCTATGTTGGCCACTTTCAGCCCGTTGATGAAACGGCTGTAGGGTATGCCGAAAGAGCGGCATGCCGCATTGATACGGACGATCCAGAGCGCCCTGAAATCACGCTTGCGTTCCTTGCGTCCTATATAGGCATACTTGAGGGCCTTGAAGACGCTTCTCTTTGCGACACTGTACACATTTTTCCTGCGCTGCGTCATGCCCCTTGCAAGCTTGAATATCTTTTTTCTTCTCTGTCTCGCCTTAAATCCTCGTTTTGCCCTTGGCATGGTACTCTACCTCTCTTTATAAATACGGTATTAATGACTTGATCCGCTTTGCGTCGGCCGCGTTCACGGTGTCGGCTTTGGAAAGACGGCGTTTCATCTTCGGCGTCTTGCATGAAAGCAGGTGGCTGTGGTACGCCTTGCCGCGTTTTATCTTGCCGCCCGCGGTGACCTTTACGCGCTTCGCCAGCCCCCGATGGGTCTTTACTTTTGGCATGTGTATCCTCCTCCTTATATTACAAAGGGGCAAAAATCATTACGATGTTTCTGCCGTCAAACCTGGACCTTTGTTCCAATTCTCCAACATCCTTCAACGAATCTACCACTTTTTGGGCCAGTTTCTCACCCATGTCGACGTGAAGTATCTCTCTTCCCCTGAACATGATGATGATCTTCAGCTTATGGCCTTCCTCGAGGAATTCCCTGAGATGTTTCATCTTGAACTGAAAATCGTGTTCCTCGATCTTGAGCCCGATCTTCATTTCCTTTATCTGGATCACGGTCTGTTTCTTCTTGGCTTCCTGGGCTTTTTTGGCCAGCTGGTATTTGTATTTTCCGTAATCCATGATCTTGCATACGGGCGGCGCAGACTTTCCCGAAACTTCGACCAGGTCGAGTTCCTTTTCCCGCGCCATCCTTAAAGCGTCCACCGTGGGAACTATGCCCAGCTGTTCCCCGTTTTCGTCGATAAGCCGTACCTCGCGAACCCGGATCTTCTCATTGACGCTAATGTCTTTGAAATCTTTACCTGCTATGAGGCTCACCTCCTGGTTGAAATTTCATCCTTAACCCGCCCGATAAAATCTTCGCAGCTGATATCTTTCAGCTCACCACCGTTACGTACACGGACGGTAAGCGTGTTGCTCTCCATCTCGTTCTTACCCGCGATGACCATGTAGGGGATTTTCTTTACCACACTTTCGCGGATTTTTAAACCAAGTTTTTCATTCCTCAGGTCCGTTTCGACCCGTATGTCTTCCCGTTTCAATGCGCCGGCTATTGAACGCACGTATGCGGCCTGGTCGTCCGTGATGTTCATGACGACGACCTGCACGGGGGCGAGCCAGACGGGGAACTTACCCGCATAGTGTTCGATCAGGACCCCCATGAACCTTTCGAGTGCCCCGAGCACGACCCTGTGGAGCATGACGGGCCGTTTTCTTAAACCGTCGGAGTCGGTGTAATGGAGGTCGAATCGTTCCGGGAGCGCAAAGTCACACTGAATGGTTGCGCATTGCCACTTCCTTCCCAGGGCGTCTTTCAGCTTTATATCGATCTTCGGCCCGTAAAAAGCGCCATCCCCTTCATTGAGGTCATACGGCAGGCCTTCGCTGTCGAGGACCTCCTTGAGGGCCTTCTCGGCCCTTTCCCAGTCCTCGTCGCTCCCGATCGATTTGGGCGGCCGGGTACTTATCTCCATCTCGAACTTGAAACCGAAGATGTCCATAACGTCCTGGACGAACCGGATGATCGCCAGGATCTCCTCGTGGAGCTGGTCGGGACGCAGAAATATGTGGGCATCATCCTGTGTGAATTCCCGGACCCTCATGAGCCCGTGGAGGACGCCCGATTTTTCGTGGCGGCAGACCGTTCCCAGTTCGAAGTACCTCAAGGGGAGCTCGCGATAGCTTCTCACCTGGGATTTGTAGACCATGATGTGCGAGAGGCAGTTCATCGGCTTGATGCCGTACTCAACATCGTCGACCTTCGTGAAGTACATGTTTTCGCGGTAATTCTCGAAATGGCCGGACTTTTTCCACATGTCGAGCTTCAGGATGTGGGGGCCGACGACAAAGTCGTATCCGCGCCTTAAGTGTTCCCTGCGCTCGAAGTCCTCGAGGAGCCAGCGAAGCAGGGCGCCTTTCGGGTGGTAGATGACGAGACCGGCGCCGACCTCGTCCGATATGCTGAAAAGATCGAGGTCCTTTCCGAGCCGCCTGTGGTCCCTCTTTTTCACTTCTTCGAGGAACGCCAGGTATTCCTTGAGCGCCTTCCTGTCGGCAAAGGCCGTCCCGTAGATGCGCCTGAGCATCTTGTTGCGCTCGTCGCCCCTCCAGTATGCCCCTGCAAGGCTCAATAATTTGAAGGCCTTGATCTTCCCCGTCGATTCGAGGTGAGGCCCGCGGCAGAGGTCCATGAAATTTCCCTGCGTGTAGACGCTGACCTCATCATCCGTCAGGGCTTCGAGAAGCTCGACCTTGTAGGGCTCCCCCATTTCAGCGAACATCTTGATCGCATCCCGGCGTTTCATCACCTTGCGTTCGATCGGGATGTTCATCTCGGCGAGCTCGCCCATACGCTTCTCTATCTTTGCAAGGTCTTCATCGGTGAAGCCCGGGTCATAATCAAAATCATAGTAAAAACCGGTCTCGATGGAAGGCCCTATGGCGACCTTGACGCCGGGGAACAGGTCCCTGACCGCCTGTGCCATCAGGTGAGACGTGCTGTGCCTTATTATATCGAGGTTTTCATCCATTGCGCTATCCTTACAAACTGCCTTAACTGCTAGTTTCAAACCTGAGAAACAATGTCTGAACAGAAAGATATTATTACCATTTTTGTGTTTCTCTTGTCAATTCTTATAGTTAAAAAGATTCGGAAAAACGGGTTTTAAGGGTTGTGTCTCAAAAACGCGTCGGTAAATGTACTATGGGAATGAAGCGGTCCAGACAAAATAGCGGAAGTTTCCCGGAATGGGATTATTTTTCCCCCGGCTTATGACCTTTTCGCCTGTAAAGCTCTTCCAGCGGGTCGATCTGGTCTACCTGTATCGTGAGGTCTTTCACGCTCATCGGGACAAGCCTGACAGCAAGCGTGAGAATGGCTATCTTGCGTTGGGCGTCATTGGTTTCCTGTGAAAAGAGATATTTGAGGAGCGGTATTTTCGAGAGGAAGGGCATACCCTGTTGCCCTTTGTAAGCGGCATCATTGACAAATGTCCCGACTATATACCTTTCGTTGTTTGCCTTCAGGACCCGGGTTGTGGCAAAGGTTTTTGTCGCGTATGCCGGGGCGGACGAGGTTCCGTATGACTGGGTTCCCGTTACGACGCTTATCTTTACGAGGGCATCGACCCTTACCTGGCTCTCGCCCGGTTTTTCCTTGTTGTAATCTATCGTGGTCGGTATGACATCGATACTGGTTTCCAGGTTCTGGTACTGCGTGGCGACGTTCTTGTTGCTGTCGACGGTGAAGATCGGGATGGACTGGATGTTTGTGAGAAGCGCTTTCGTGCCGTTGCGGGTATACACCTCGCTGGCTACGAGGACTTTACCCCTGTTGTACGCCTCCGAAAATTGGGCTAGGCGGGAAAAAGGAAAAGGGCTGGGCAGAGTGGCCGTCAGCTGTGTCTGATACTGTGCTTTAAGATTGTCCCCGGCGACGTTCCAGTTTGTAAAGGTTGCGGATACGTTGCTGGTTCCGAGGTCCACCCCCAGGATGTCCGGGCTCAGCGTGAGGCCGACATAATAGGCATCCTCGTCCTGTAATTCGCGAAGGCTTGCCGATATCACCACCATGTGCGCCTGGCTCTGGTCCGGTATGAACTGCCGGACTATCGCCAGTTTCTGGGCGAGCTCGTCCTTTTCGCCCATCAGGACCAGCATGGGGGTAATGCCGGCGGAGGAATAGACGATCCCCTTGACCTTGCCCAGGATCCCGTTCTGTTCGAGCTGGGTAATAACGGCCTTCATCGCGTCGATACTGTCTTTGTCGAAGAGTATGGTCGCAACGGTCCCGTCAGCGCTCATCTTGAAGTTGATTGGGCTTGCCTCTCCTATGGGCGGAGGATTTGCGGGCGCAGGACCGGTTGCCGGCGCTCCGCCACCGGCGGGAGCAGTGGCCGTTCCCTGCGGGGCATTCGTTGCTGCAGGTTGTTGAGCGGGTGCGGCCGGGGGATTGCTGCCCGGCGTCTGCGTCTTGCCTTGAGCCGGCGCGGCGGGCTGGTTCGATGGCACCGCGGTCTGGGTGAGCGCGGTCAGGGGAAGAACGGCAAAAAACAGTATTATCCAAAACAGCGCCCTGCGTATCGTCACAGGCCAACCCCCGAAGTACATGTCCGGCTTACGTTTCCAAATCCGTACCAACACATTTTGTATGGTGAATTGAAGATATGGGAATTAACGTTCGTTAATCTCATATTCGCCGATAATGCGAACGGACGTAAAAAATATGGTAGGCGCTAGGGGTATTGAACCCCTGACCTCTACCGCGTCAAGGTAGCGCTCTCCCACTGAGCTAAGCGCCTACAGCAATCCATATATAACAGGCGGGGGAGAAAAGGTCAAGATGAAAAAAAACGGCCGTTAGCCGTTAGCCGCCAAATATAACGTTTCCTGTCGCGTCCGCATCCACCGTTACCGTATCCCCGTCCTTTACCTCACCCTTCAGTATCATCAGGGCGAGGGCGTCCTGGATCTTTTTTTGGATGAGGCGTTTGAGGGGGCGGGCACCGTATGCCGGGTCGTAGCCTTCTTTCGCGATCATTTCTCTCAGGCTGTCCGTGAAGGCGAGGGCGATGTTGCGGTCCTGCGCACGTTTCGCCATGATGTCGAGCTGCAGCTTCACGATCGCCTTGATGTTCTCGACCGACAGGCCCCTGAATATGATGATGTCGTCTATCCGGTTGATGAACTCGGGTTTGAAATGGGCCTTGACCGCGTCGCCGACCCGCCTTTTCATCTCTTCGTAGTCGCTCGCGGTGAGGTCCGTGATCCACTGGCTCCCGATGTTCGAGGTCATGATGATGACGGAGTTCTTGAAGTCCACGGTGCGTCCCTGGCCGTCCGTCAGTCGTCCGTCGTCGAGCACCTGGAGAAGGACGTTGAAGACGTCGGGATGGGCCTTTTCAACCTCGTCGAGGAGAATGATCGAATACGGGCGCCTGCGCACAGCCTCGGTGAGGTAGCCTCCCTCTTCGTACCCCACGTATCCCGGGGGGGCGCCGATGAGCCGCGATACGGAGTGCTTTTCCATGAACTCGCTCATATCGATACGGACTATCGCCTGCTCGTCGTCGAAGAGGAATTCGGCGAGCGCCCGCGCGAGCTCTGTCTTCCCGACGCCGGTCGGTCCGAGGAAGAGGAATGACCCGAGCGGCCTGTTCGGGTCCTGGAGGCCGGCCCGTGCCCGGCGTATCGTGTTGGCAACCGCCTCGATGGCCTCATCCTGGCCTACCACCCGGCGGTGGATGTTCTCTTCCATCCGTACAAGCTTGTCCATCTCGCCTTCGAGCATCTTGGAGACCGGGATACCCGTCCACTTGGAGACGATGCGTGCGATGTCTTCTTCATCAACCTCTTCTTTCAGCATCTTCTTGCCCTTCTGGACGGCCGCAAGCTCGTCGTTCTTCTTTTTCAGCTCCTGCTCGAGTGCCGAGATCGTCCCGTACCGGATCTCCGCGACACGGCCGAAATCCCCCTTGCGCTCGAGCTCATCGGCGTGGCTGCGGGCCTGTTCGATCTTTTCCTTCGCTTCCGAGATCCCCGTGATGAGGGATTTTTCCTGTTCCCAGTGCTTGCGTTTCTCCGACACCTCCGCCTTGAGCACGGTGAGTTCGTCGTGTATCTTCTTCCGGCGCTCTTTCGACGCGGGGTCCTTTTCCTTCTTGAGCGCTTCCATCTCGATCTGGGACTGGATCATCTTGCGCTCTATCTCGTCTATCTCCGTCGGGACGCTGTCTATCTCCATGCGGAGCCGGGATGACGCCTCGTCGACGAGGTCGATCGCCTTGTCCGGGAGAAAGCGGTCCGTTATGTACCGGTGTGAGAGCGTGGCGGCCGCGATGACCGCCGGGTCGTTGATCCGCACCCCGTGGTGCAGCTCGTATTTTTCCTTCAAGCCCCGCAGGATGGCTATCGTCTCCTCGACGGACGGTTCGCCGACATAGACCGGCTGGAAGCGCCGCTCGAGCGCGGCGTCCTTTTCGATATACTTGCGGTATTCGTCGAGCGTCGTGGCGCCGATGCACCGCAGTTCGCCGCGTGCCAGGGCGGGCTTGAGCATGTTGGAAGCGTCCACCGCTCCCTGCGCCCCGCCGGCGCCTACGATCGTATGCAGCTCATCAATAAAGAGGATTATGGTGCCGGAGGCCTCGTCGATCTCTTTCAGGACCGCTTTCAGCCTGTCCTCGAACTCGCCGCGGTATTTTGCCCCGGCGAGGAGCGACCCCAGGTCGAGGGAGAGGACCCGTTTGTTCTTGAGGGTCTCGGGTATGTCCCCGGATATGATGCGCTGTGCGAGCCCTTCGACGATGGCGGTCTTGCCGACACCCGGCTCGCCTATGATGACAGGGTTGTTCTTGGTCCGGCGGGAAAGGACCTGCATGACCCTGCGGACCTCTTCGTCACGGCCGATCACCGGGTCGAGCTTGCCCTTGCGGGCCTCTTCGGTCAGGTCGCGGCAATATCTCTGGAGGGCCTGGTATTTTTCTTCGGGGGCCTGGTCGGTGACGCGCTGGGTCCCGCGAAGGTCCTTCATCACGGTGTAGATGCTGTCCTTGGTGACGCCATAGGTGCGCAGTATCGCCGCAGCGGGGGAATCCTTTGCGTCGGCTATCCCGATGAGCAGGTGCTCGGTGCTGACGAATTCGTCCTTGAGCCTTTCGGCCTCGGTGAACGCCGTATCCATGGTTTGCTTCAGGCGCGGCGATATGTACGTCTGGGCCATGCCGCCCTCGACGCGCGGGACTTTCTTGAGCTCACGCTCGAGATCATGGGCAATGATATCCGCCTTGGCCCCGAGCTTCTCGAGGATAGGCCGTATGATCCCCTCCTTCTGTGATATGAGCGCCAGAAGGAGATGTTCGTTCTCGATGCTCTGCTGGCCCAGCGATTCCGCCCTTTTCTGAGCTTCCTGCACCGCTTCCTGGGCCTTTATCGTCAGTTTCTCCCAATTCATATATTCACCTCGTCCGCTCCATCCTGAATTGTTTTCTTTGTATCGAATCAATCTACATCTGAAGATCTGCTGAAAATATAAGCATGAAATGGATAAAAGCAAGGCGAACGGCGAACGGCGAACGGCTAACGGAAAAAAACAACCCACAAAAACTTTTTCTCCGCAGAGTTTTGTTGACAGAAAATGTAGAGAGAGCTTTGCTTCGTTCGCCGTTCGCCGTGCTTTTTGACTTCATTTCCGCGGTGTGTTAAAGAAATACCCATGATTGTCAACTGGGACGGCAGGGAATATACGTTTGAGAGACCGATGCTCGTGTCCCGGCTTCTCGAGGAACTGTCGATAAGCAAGGAGGGCCATCTTGTGGTGGCCAACAGCAGGCTCGTCACCGAAGATCACCGGCTCCAGGCATCTGACAGTGTGCGGGTCATACGGGTCGTTTCGGGCGGATGAAATGCCGGGTCTGCGGCGAGACCGCGAGCATAGCCTTAAGGTCTCACAAGACCGCATTTTGCGACACCCATTTCCTCATCTTTTTTGAGAAGAGAGTACAGACAACCATCCGGCGGTACGGTCTTATCCGGGCGGGCGACCGTCCTATTGTCGCCGTATCGGGAGGAAAGGACTCCCTTTCCCTGTGGGCCCTGCTGCAGAGGATGGGCATCGCCGCCGACGGCATTTATGTTAACCTGGGCATAGGGGACTACTCGCGCGTCTCCCTTGAGAAGATCAAGGCCGTTGCCGATGCGATCGGCAGGAAGGTCCATATATTTCACGTTCCCGCGACCTTTCAGCGGGATATAACGGAGGTTGCAAAGGTACTGCGCAGGGCGCCGTGCTCGGCGTGCGGCATGATCAAGAGATACGTGATGAACAAGATCTGTATCGAAAAAGGATATAACCTCCTGCTGACCGGGCATAACCTGGACGATGAAGCTGCAGCTCTTTTTGGAAATGTCCTGTATTGGAAAAAAGAGTACCTGTGGAAGAAGGATATATCCCTTGAGGAGGACGAGGGCCATCTGTCACGCAAGGCCAAACCCTTTTTCCTGTGCTCCGAGCGTGAAGTTGCGGCGTACGCCATCATATCCGGCATTGACTATATATATGAAGAGTGCCCTTTCTCGAAGGGTGCAAAGACGATCACGTACAAGAACATCCTGGGGAGCATCGAAGAGTCCTCGCCCGGGACAAAGCTCATGTTCATCAAGGGATACCTCAAGGAGCTTGAGGAGATAAAGCGTTCGTCCCCGCACGAAGGCTTCCGCGGAAGCAATGCCGGGACCGGTTATTGCGGAGCGTGCGGATACCCGTCGGGCGGGGGCCTGTGCGGGTACTGCAGGACCCTTGAGAAGCTCGAGATACCGTATTCGGCGGAGTTCGAGGAATATGGTTGATATCAATTGACACCGGTTGTTCCCTAATGACATAATTCGGTTATACAATGATCGACAGACTGTCGCAGCTTATCTTCAATATCTACGAGGCATTTACCGTCGCCCTGTATATGCGTGAAAAAGACATGCTCAACTGCATATCCGCGGTCACGTTCGCCCGCAGTTTCGACCAGAAAAGGCCTGTTCCCATAGAAAGCACCCTGCCCGGGTGGGTCATCAAGCATAATTCGCCCCTTATCATCCCCAATTTTGACAAGGACGAGGATGTGCTCGGTTACTACGGCGGAGATGAAGGGATCAAGTCCTTTATGGGATATCCCATGGACACCAGCGGGGTCATCATCGTCGACTGTAAGAAGAAGTATGTTTTCACAGACAAAGAAAAGAAGATACTGGCTTCGTTCGCGTCACTCATCCATGAGGAGATGGAGAGAGAAGAGAAGGCTGCGCACGCGGAAGAGACCATTGACGAGCTTTTTGCGGAACGAAGGATAATGAACCTTTTGAGCGCTCTGAACACATCGAAGGTCTCGACGCCGGAGGTCCTGTCCGAGATACTCGGCCTGTCGGGAGGATCATTCTGTTTCATCGGGACGGAAAGGAAGGGGCGGCTCGCCGTCCAGGATGTTGCCGGGATCGCGTCCGGGGACATGGTACAGAAAGAATGCCCGGCGGGGAGCATAGCCTCGCTCGTCCTCGAGGGGGGGCACGAACTCCTTCTCCCCCATGACAGCGCGTACTTGAGGGAAAAGCCCGTCCTGTTCCCCAATGAGCCGTTCAAGGCGCGCCAGTTCTTCGGGTTTCCCCTGATCACGGAAGACACCACGTTCGGTGTCCTCGGTTTCATTTCCTTGAATGAGATCAAACTGAAAGAGAGCGCGATAGGGGCGCTCAGGAATGTCTCATCCCTGTTCTCGCTGTACTTCACCACACAATGGATGCGGGAGCATCTCGACAGGATCCGCGATTTTGACCCGGTTACGGGTGCGGTGCAGTTTCCCGTTTTTCTCGGTGCGGTTGAATCCCTTGCAAGGAAAAAGGAGAGATTTTCCATTCTTTGTGTTAAGCTCGGGAACATGGCGCTGTACAACCGGAGGATGGGTTGCGACGGGACCAACGATCTTTTGAGGCGGGTATGCCAGGTCATACGCTATTGCGCCGGGGGCAAGACGTTCGTGGCCCGTAAGAACGGCGGCCGGTTCTTCGTCCTGCTCAAGGGCGGGGAGACATACGAGACGCGGAACATGATGAAGCTCCTTTACCATGCCATAGGCAAGAGCCTTGCGGAAGAAGGGCTTTCGCCGGGAGCCGGTGTTATAGAGCTCGGAACGGTGAGTTATCCCGATGATTCCACCGATCCGTGGGAACTGTTTGACAGGATAGAAGAAAAGAAAATACGAAAATACATCGAATAGGGAGGAAGAGGGGGATGGGGTTCTTCAGAAATATATTCGGGATGTTTTCCACTCATCTTGCCATGGACCTTGGCACGGCCAATACTCTTATTTATATGAAGGGTGAGGGTATTGTCCTCAATCAACCTTCGGTTGTGGCTATCGATAACAATACGGGTAAGGTCATCGCTGTCGGCAAAGAAGCCAAGGAATATATCGGGCGCACGCCGCCGAATATCAGCGCCATCCGTCCCCTGAAAGACGGCGTCATCGCGGATTTCGATGTCGCGAAGGCAATGATCAAGTACTTCCTGAAAGTGGTCAGCAATGAACGCAAGATATCGAAGCCGAGAATGGTCGTCGGTGTTCCGTCGGGCATCACGCAGGTCGAGAAGAAAGCCGTTATCGATGCGTGTTTTCAGGTGGGTATACGCGACGTCTACCTGATGGAGGAGCCGATGGCCGCCTCGATAGGCGCAGGCATGCCGATCGAGCTTCCCCGCGGCAATATGATCATCGACATCGGAGGCGGCACCACCGAGGTCGCGATCATCAGCCTTTCGGCGGTCGCATACAGTGAATCCCTCCGGGTGGCCGGTGACGAGCTCGACGAGGCCATCGTCCGGTACCTTCAGAAAAAGCACCAGCTGGCGATAGGCGTGATCGCCGCGGAAAAGATAAAAATAGAAGGAGCATCGGCCTATCCGATAGATTCGTTAAGCGATTTCATCAATGTTGTTGGAAAGGACCTTCTGACGAGCATACCGCGGAGCATCAAGATATCAAAGGAAGAGGTGCGCGAAGCGGTCGAAGAGCCGATCTCGGCCATCCTCGATTCCGTCCGGCGCGCGCTTGAGAAGCTCCCCGCGGAATTCGTCTCCGACCTCAATGAGACCGGCATGGTGCTGACCGGCGGCGGCGCGCTCCTCAAAGGCCTCGACCAGAGGATCGAGAACGAGACCGGCATAAACGTCATAGTAGCCGACGACCCCCTCGTATCGGTCACGATGGGCTGCGGGAAGGCGCTGGAGGAGATGCCGAAGTACAAGAAAGTATTTATCAATTAAATGCCGGGCGATAGGTAACAGGTAATAGGCAATAGGAAACCCCGGAAATGACGGCGCATCGCCCGTCGCCTGTCTTTTTTAATATTCGTTGATCGACCATTCCTCATAGCACGAGCCTTTCAATTCCGCCAGGAAGCGTGAGGGGCGCATTATGATGTGGCCGGCCTGGCGGTCGAAGGCGAGAATGGGGTAACAGAGGTAGAGCTCGTCCATCGCGCGGGTGGATGCCACGTAGAACAGGCGACGCTCTTCTTCGATGGCGCCTTCCTCGACCGCCTTCGGGTTGGGGAACCTGCCCTCCGCGCACCATATGATGAAGACGACCTGCCATTCGAGCCCTTTCGCCTGGTGGATCGTGCTCAGGATGACCCTTTCCTCGTCGAAGTCGCCCGCCGTGACGACCTCTTCGCCGGAAAGGCCGCTCATGAGCGACAGTTCGCTCAGGAAGGAATCAAGCGACTGGTATTTGGTCGAGAAATTTATGAGCTGGCCTAAGTCCTCGAGGCGCGCCTCGTAGTTGGGGTACGTGAACTTCAGGTATTCTATGTACCCGTGCTTGAGCACGGCAGAGATCATGTCCCCCGGCGCCTCGTCGTTCTGCAGGTCTTTGAGCTCTGTAAAGAGCTCGGCCCAGACGTCGAGGTTCTCCTTCCGGATGCTCTTGAATTTTTCCCCGATGCTTTTCGACATCAGGGGCCCGAACGGGTCCTCGTGTTCCTTGAGATAAGAGTAAATATTGTCGGCCGTCTTCTTTCCTATGCGGGGAAATATCCGGAACATCCTTTTCCATGATATCTCGTCGTTCGGGTTTGATACGACGCGCAGGAAAGAGACGACGTCCTTGATGTGGGCCTGCTCGAAAAACCGCAGGCCGCTGCGTATCTCGAAGGGGATGCCCCGGCGGGTCAGCTCCATCTGGACTTCCATTGAGTGATAGTGGGCCCGGTAGAGGACAGATATCCGGTCGAGGGGGATGCCCTCGTCGGACAGCTCCAGTATCCTCTGGGCAACGAACTCGGCCTGCTGTATGACGTCCCGCGAGGGGGCGACGACGGGAATGACGCCGTTGGACCTCACGCTGTGGAGGTTTTTCTCGAACTGGTTGAAGTTGTAGGCGATCGAATTGTTGGCGAGGTCGAGGATTTCCGGGGTACTGCGATAGTTTGTCTCCAGCTTGAAGATACTGGCATCCCCGTATTTTTTCGGGAAATCGAGGATGTTCTGGAAATTGGCCCCGCGGAACGAATAGATGCTTTGCGCGTCGTCGCCAACGACCATGACATTCCGGTTGATAAGGCCCATGAAGTCTATTATTTCCGACTGTATCCGGTTTGTGTCCTGGTATTCGTCGACGAGGATGTGGGCGAACGTCATCGCGTAGAGCTTGCAGAGCTCCGCGTCTTCGGAGAGCACCATGTGCCAGTACGTGAGCAGGTCGTCAAAATCCATCGCGTTCGTTTCCCGCTTTTTGCGGGTGTATATCGTGTGGATCGACGCCATTTCATCGAGGAGGTCGTAAAAGAAGGGGTTTCGTTCCCGGACCGCCTCCTCGATCGTCTGCATCGTGTTTGCGGCGTAGCTGAAAAGCTCCTTGAGCACACCGCTCTTGGGGAACATTCTTTTCTTTGTATCTATGCCCGATTCCCTGACGGCGAGCTCGACGACGTCTTTCGCATCTTCATTGTCAAGGATCGTGAAATTCCTGTTGTACCCGACCCGGTCGGCATGCTGACGAAGGACCATGTTGCCGATGTGGTGGAACGTGCCTCCCCATATATACCGGGTGTCCATTTTGACGAGATGCTCGACGCGATGGAGCATTTCCCGCGCCGCTTTGTTCGTGAACGTGAGGAGAAGTATCCCGCCGGGCGGGACGCCACGCTCGAGAAGGCGCGCGACCCGGTAGGTGACCACCCGGGTCTTGCCGCTGCCTGCCCCGGCAATGACGAGGATCGGCCCGTCGCCGCTCAGCACGACGCTGCGCTGTTCCTCGTTCAATTCACGCTCGTAATCGATAGCGGTCCTGACGGGCGACACATCGCGGTGGATCGTATATTTCTTCACGGCGCTACATTATGACCCGCCGGCCGGGGCATGTCAAGTAAGCACCGTAAACAGGGCCCGGACCATCCTTCTGTGTTTTTGTCCGTGATTTTTTTGGATTTTTTTGGTAGACTCAGGAAATTTTGCAATCGATCATCTATAACGCAAAGGAGGATCAAACATGCGTATCGTACTATTGGGTGCACCCGGAGCAGGCAAAGGCACAGTCGCGAAATCCCTGACCGAATTTGACGGATCGGTACAGATCTCGACGGGAGATATCCTGCGCAATGCCGTCAAGGCGGGTTCAGAACTCGGCAAGAAAGCTAAAGGATATATGGAGAGCGGTGCGCTCGTGCCCGACGACCTCATCATGGATATCATGGAAGTTAGGATGAAAGAACCGGATTGCCAGAAGGGTTTTCTCCTTGACGGTTTCCCGAGGACAATCCCCCAGGCCGAAGCACTGAAAAAACTCCTCGAGAAGATAGGCATGAAGCTCGATGCGGCGATCAACCTTGATGTCCCCACGGACGTCATCCTCGACAGGCTGACCACAAGAAGGACATGCTCGAACCCTGATTGCCAGGAAATATACAACATCAAAAGCAAGCCGCCGAAACCGGACGGGACCTGTTTCAAGTGCGGTTCCCCCGCGGTCCAGCGCGCGGACGAGACAGAGGAAGCGATCAAGCACAGGCTCGCGACATACAACGAAAAGACCGCTCCCCTTATCGATTTCTATAAAAAAGAAGGCCTTCTCATAACAATAGCGTCCCTCGACAGCATGCAGATCAGGGACGATATAATCAAGGCCCTCAAAAAATAAATGCCGGATGGCGATAGGCGATAGGCAAGAGGCTATGGGAAAGAAATCTTATTTCCCCATCGCCTATAGCCCATCGCCTATAGCCCATCGCCTATAGCCCATGTTCTTCGGTTTTTCCACATATTTCCTGACCAATGACAGTTTAAGCGGGGTCATTGACCGCATCCTTGAGTCAGGGTTCAGAGTCATCGAACTCTCCTACGAACCTCCTCATTTATTCGATTATAACGATGGACTGATCGAAAAAATTGACCGGCTCCGTGCCGAGGGGGTGGCTTTTTCGATGCACGGCCCCTTCCTGGAAACCAACCTGGGCAGTTACCTCGACGAGATTATGTGCCTGTCGCGCAAGAGGGCCTCGGCGTGCCTCAAGCTCAGTGCGCGGATCGGCGCGGACCCGGTTGTCCTTCACCCCGGGTATTCATTCTTCCGGAAGCTCAAGGAATTCGATGCCGGCTTGAGGGACCGGTTCCTGAACGAACTGAAGGGTATTGCTGCTGAAGCAAGGGACCTGGGGGTACAGGTCGCCCTCGAGAATGTCTTCATGTCCTATTTTTATTTTCAAAACCTCGACGAGTTCAATGGCATTGTCGAAGCGGCCCCCGGCATCGGTGTGGCCCTCGATATCGGCCACGCATTCATTTCAAAACGCGCGGCGAAGGACCCCGACCCGGAGGGGTCGATCCTCGAGGACGTCCGCAGGATGGGCATAGAGCATTTGTTCCATGTCCACCTTCACAATAATGACGGCACCCGTGACGACCACGACTTTAACGAAGGTTCCATAGATATGGCCAGGGTCCTCAGCGGTCTGAACGATCTCGGTTACACGGGCAAGGTCGTGGTCGAGACCCTCGACGCCGAACGCCTGGGGTTCGGGCCGGTCATCAAAAAGCTCAACGAGATAAAACCGTAACCACCCCACCTCGTCATCCCGGCGAACAGGCTGCGTCGCAACTAAAAATTCCGTCATCCCGGCTTGCCGGAATCCGGTGGCTTTTGTCCTCTTTTGCACCTGAATCGATGGAAGTGCAGTCGAAGCATACTCATCATATGTAACTAATAGTATTAAAGAAAGGGAAAAACAAAGACAC
>CALMFJ010000011.1 GCA_937862865.1 uncultured Pseudomonadota bacterium
CGACCTTAAGGCAAATGGCCCAGGACCGCGGCGTGAAGGAAAATGCCGTCAAAACGGTCAATCCGGGCAACCGTGATGTGATGCGGCCATCCGAGATCAAGAAGAAACTCAAGGCCGCGGGCCTCAAAAAGGTCATTGTCATCGTCCCGGAATATGCCGCCCGGAGATATCATCGGGAATATTCCCGGGAGACAGGCGGAACAATGTACATGATAAAACCCCTTAAGGTCAGTTATTTCAAGAGTGACAGCTGGTGGCGGGACAGTCTTTCGCGGGCCCTTACGGCGCACGAGGTGTACACTGTGCTGATGGACTATTACAGGGACCTGGCAAACAAAAGTCCGGGGGCATAACGACACCCGGCCCGCTTCGCACCCGGCAAACCACCCGGACGGAGAAAAAATATGTGGGACATTGCATGGATGAACTACGCGCATTCATGGCGCTTTCTCGGGTCAAAGGCTTAAGCCGGCTAGCAAAACGGCTGATCTGCGATGCATACGCTGACATTACGGACGTTTTCAAGCCCGGCGGCGGCGATAACAGGCAGGCGCCTCCCGGCATATCTACCCGGTTCAGCGACTGGAAGGGCATCGATAGGGACCTCAAGGCGCTCGACAGGACAGGTGCCCGCCTGATCACGCTGAAAGATGCCGATTACCCGCCGCTTTTGAAACACATACCCGACGCCCCGATAGTGCTGTACGCCAGGGGGGCCCTTCACCCGGGGAACGATACTCTGGCCATAGTCGGCTCCCGCGCGGCATCTGCCGAAGGTGTGGCCATTTCCGGTAAGATCGGCGAGACGGTGTCGTCCGCCGGCATCACCGTTGCCAGCGGCCTCGCGCGCGGCATCGATACGGCGGCCCATGCCCGGGCGCTCGACGGTGACGGAAAGACCGTCGCGGTCCTCGGATGCGGGATAGACACCTGCTACCCGGCAGAGAACAGGGGACTGTTCGAAAAGATAGGGCGGGAAGGCCTCATCGTAACGGAATATCGCCCGGGGGAACCACCCGTTCCGCACCATTTTCCCGAGCGTAACCGCATCATAGCGGGCATGTCCCGCGGGGTCCTCGTCGTGGAGGCGACAGCGAGAAGCGGCTCGCTGATCACAGCGCGGCTCGCCCTCGAATACGGCAGGGAAGTTATGGCAATGCCCGGAAGCGTGCTGAAAACCGAACACGCCGGTTCCAACAGGCTCATCAAGGACGGGGCGCATCTTGTAGATTCCGTCGAGGACATCCTTGCCGGATGCTTCCCGCACATAAAACCGGCCCGGGAAAAACCGGTTGAACTGGACAGCGGCGAAAACAAGGTATATTCTCTGATAGGATTTGAAAAAATACATGCAGATGAGGTAATAGAAAGAAGCGGCATGGATACGAAGAACGTCATGGCGGTGCTCACGCGCCTTTCGATGAGGAACATCATAGCGGAAGTCCCGGGAGGCTTCTTCGTCCGTCGATAGAAAACATATCCCGGCGCCGCCGGGGTTCGAGATAAAGAGGAGAGTGCATGGGAAAATCACTGCTCGTGGTCGAGTCCCCCACCAAAATGAAGACCCTTTCGAAGTACCTCGGGAAGGATTTTATCATAAAGGCGACCTACGGCCACATCAAAGACCTTCCGAAAAGCAAGCTGGGCGTGGACGTGGAGGAAGGCTTCAAACCCCATTTTCATATCCTGAAAGGAAAATCGAAGGTCGTCGATGAAATAAAAAAAGCAGGCAAGGACGCGGAACGGATCCTGATAGGGTCAGACCCGGACCGCGAGGGAGAGGCGATAGCGTTTCACGTGGCGGAGGTCATCGGCAAACAGGACCGCATCGAGCGGGTCCTTTTTCACGAGATAACAAAAAAGGGCGTGCTCGATGCGATGAACGCCCCGCTCAAGCTTGACATCGCAAAATACAATGCCCAAAAGGCGCGGCGCATACTTGACCGCCTCGTCGGCTACAAGATCAGCCCCCTCTTATGGGAACGGGTGAGCTACGGGCTGTCCGCCGGGCGGGTGCAGTCGGTGGCGCTCAGGCTCGTTTGCGAACGGGAAGCCGAGATCGAGAGTTTCGTCAGGGAGGAGTACTGGGTTGTCGATGCTGTCCTTGAGCCGCCGTCCGGCGAAAGGTTCACCGCTACCCTGGACCGCAGGGCCGGTGAGGCAATTGGCCGCAAGAACCCGGAAAAACTGAAAATAACATCACAGGCCGAGGCTGAAGAAATAAAAAGGTACATAACCGGCAAAGAATTTACCGTCGCTAAGATAGAACACAAGGAAAAGAACATCTCCCCTCAGCCGGCATTCATAACGAGCCGGCTGCAGCAGGAGGCGTCGAGGATGCTGCGGATGTCCCCGAAACGCACGATGATGCTCGCCCAGAGGCTCTACGAGGGCGTCGAGATAGGCGCCGAAGGCTCCGTCGGGCTGATTACCTACATGAGGACCGACTCCGTCCGCGTGTCCATGGAGGCGGTCTCGGAGGCCCGGCAGTTTATAAAGAACGGTTACCCGCAGCCGTACCTGCCCGAAAAACCGAATTTCTTCCGGAACAGGAAGTCCGCGCAGGATGCCCACGAGGCCATCCGCCCGACATCCGTGCTCTATACGCCGGACAGGGTGAGGCCTTACCTCGACAAAGAGCTCTTCGCGCTGTACGACCTCATATGGAAGCGTTTCGTGTCATCCCAGATGACCCAGAAGAGGATAGAGACAAAAACGGTTGACGTGGCCGTGGGGGACCATGTCTTTGTCGCAAGAGGCAATACTGTGCTTTTCGACGGGTTTACGAAGATATACGAAGAGGTCGGCGAGGACGAAGAGGCGGTGGCAAGCCTTCCCGACGTTAAGAAAGGCCAGGTGCTTGTTCACAGGGATACCGTGATGGAACAGCGTTTCACGAACCCTCCGCCCCGTTATTCGGAAGCGTCGCTCATCAGGACACTGGAAAGCAAGGGGATCGGGCGGCCATCCACGTACGCGACGATCGTCAGCACAGTACAGGAACGCGATTACGTGACAAAAGAAAAAGGGCGGCTTATGCCTACACCGCTCGGACGGACCGTCAACAGGCTTCTCTCCGAGTTCTTCCCGATGGTCCTCGATGTCGGTTTTACGGCAAAGATGGAAGTACGGCTCGACGAGATAGAAGACGGAAAGAAAGACTGGATAAAATCGCTCGAAAAATTCAACTCGTCTTTCGAGGGTGAACTCTCAAGCGCGCAGGAGCGGATGAAGAGCCTCAAAAAAGAGGAAAAGGAAACCGATATCATCTGCGACAAATGCGGCAAGAAGATGCTCCTGAGGTGGGCCAAGAACGGTGAATATCTCGTCTGCTCCGGCAAACCCGAGTGCACGAACAAAAAGAATGTGAGGACGGGGCCGGACGGCACGATCGCCATCGTCGAAAGCATTGCGCACGGTACATGCCCGGCATGCGGCGGGAACCTTATAGAGAAGAGGGGCCGGTTCGGGCGCTTCCTCGCGTGCAGCAATTACCCGGAATGCAAACATACCGAGGCCTTCTCCCTGGGGTTCGCTTGCCCGATGGAGGGCTGCCAGGGCAAACTTGTCGAAAAAACGTCAAAAAAGAAGAAGAAATTTATAAGCTGTTCCGAATACCCCAAATGCTCGTTTGCAACGAACAAAGAGCCGACAGAGGGGGAATGCCCCGCATGCGGCGCGCCTACCCTTTTCTCGTTCCGAAAAACCCTGTACTGTCTTCGTAAGGATTGCGGATGGAAATCGCGGTAATCGGGGGCGGGCTTGCCGGGGTCGAGGCAGCCCGCCAGGTCACCCGGTTGGGAGGGAACGCGGTCCTGTACGAGATGCGCCCCGTCGTAACAACACCCGCCCACAGAAGCGGCCTTCTCGGCGAGCTCGTCTGCAGCAACTCCCTGAAGTCAACCGACCTCACGAACGCTCACGGGCTTCTCAAGGAAGAGATGCGCATCCTCGGTTCGATCGTTATCGAAACGGCGGAACAGACCGCGATCCCCGGGGGGAAGGCCCTCGTCGTCGATCGGGAACGGTTTGCCCTGGGACTCACGGACAGCATAGAGAGCGACCCGCGGGTCCGGATCGTCCGCAGGGAGGCGACCGCCATCCCGGAGGGCACCGTTATCATTGCCTCGGGCCCGCTGACAAGCGACCGCCTTGCGAACGCGATCATACAACTGACACATGCCGGGAACCTTTTTTTCTACGACGCCATCTCACCGATAGTCGATGCGGAGAGTGTAGACCGGGATAAGTCCTTCTACGCGTCCCGCTGGAGCAGGGACGGAACAGGCGATTATCTGAACTGCCCGCTTTCCAGGGAGGAGTACGACACGTTCTACGATGCCCTCATCGCCGCGGAACAGATAGAACTCAAGGATTTTGAAGGCGCCGCCTATTTCGAGGGATGCCTTCCCGTGGAGGTCCTTGCCGAAAGAGGGAAAAAAACGCTTGCCTTCGGTCCCATGAAGCCCGTCGGCCTCGTCGATCCCCGTGACGGCAGGCGTCCCTACGCTGTCGTACAGCTCAGGAAAGAGACCGCCTCAGGGAATATGCTCAACCTCGTCGGTTTCCAGACCAGGATGAAATACCCGGAACAGGAACGGGTCTTCAGGATGATACCGGCCCTGAGGAACGCCGTTTTCCTGAGATATGGGAGCATCCACAGGAATACCTATGTCAACGCACCCCTGTGCCTGAACGGGAAGCTCCAGCTCAAGAGTGACGAAAGAATATTTCTGGCCGGCCAGATCTCCGGGGTCGAAGGGTACATGGAATCGGCACTGATGGGACTGATGGCCGGGATCTCCGCGTGCCTCACAGCCCGCGGCGGAGACTTCGTCCCTCCTCCCCCCACCACGTGCTCGGGTGCCCTGATCCGGTATCTGACAACCGAGACCAGGAACTTCCAACCGATGAACATCAATTTCGGCCTCCTCGAAGGCTATTCCAAGAAGACAAAAGAAGCCTCCGTGGAGCGATGCCTTGAGGACATCCGGGGCTGGAAAAGACAGATGGGGCTGGAAAAAAATACCCCATCGTGTTAATCTAAAATCCGGACTGGTTAACTGCCTTCGGCTTTATATCACATCCGCCTTATTCCAAGTTGGAGGAAACATGGCATCTCTTTTTGACACACTCGCTGACAAAGCGATCGCCACACGATCGATCACAGTTCAGGACGCTCTTGACCTTTACAGGGAAGGGCAAAAAGATGTCTTTGGCCTGCTTGCCAGGGCATCAAGAATACGCGAGCATTTCAAGGGAAATTCAGTCAATCTCTGCGGGATCATAAACGCAAAATCGGGCGTCTGCCCCGAGAATTGCCGTTTTTGCGCCCAGTCCGCCCACTACCATACCGATGCGCCCGTGTATCCGCTTGTGTCCGCGCAGGAGATCGCTGAGAAGGGCCGGGCGGCGCTCGCCAGCGGCGTGCACATGTTCAGCATTGTTACCAGCGGCACCCGGATCGAAACGGCTGATGAATGGAAGGTCATATACCGCGCCATCGAACTCCTCAACGAAATGGGCATCAAACCCTGCGCCTCCCTCGGAATGCTCGATGAGGCAACGGCCCGTGATCTCAAGTCGGCAGGCCTTTACCGTTACCATCATAACCTGGAAACGTCCCGGAGCTTCTTCGACAATATCTGCTCGACACACGAGTACAGGGAAGACACCGCCACCGTCCGGATAGCGCGCGAAGCGGGGCTTACCGTATGCTCCGGCGGGATAATCGGCCTCGGCGAGAAAATGGAGCACCGTATCGAGATGGCCATGACCCTGCGGGAGCTCGACGTCGATTCGGCACCCATCAACATCCTGAACGCAATCCCCGGCACGCCTCTCGAGAAGGCAACCCCCCTCACCCCCATCGAGGTCCTCCTGACCGTGGCCCTCTACCGGTTCATCCTCCCCGACAAGGACATAAAACTCTGCGGGGGCAAGGAAAAGAACCTCCGGCAACTCCTCCCGCTCGCCATGGTCGGCGGGTGCAACTCCCTGCTGACCGGCAACTACCTCACGACCGTCGGCCGGGACACTGCCGCCGACCTCGAAATGATCCGCGACCTCGGAATGGTGGCAAGGTTCACAGCGTAAAGAAGGAAGGAAACCTTTCCCGCCCGCTCTCCCCCGGTCCGCTCAAGTCTGCCGAAAGCGGTCAAGGGAGTCTCTTTTAAATAGCGGAAGCGGGACGCGAATTATGGTAAGCTGAGGACGAGGGGTTTGATCGGAAGGGATATGAAAGACCTGTTCAAAAGGACCGTGCGGCATCACCTTGCGCTGATGGGGCTTATCATACTCGTCCCCATGTTCTTCTGCGCGCTCTTTGCCCCGCTCATTGCGCCCCATGACCCCATCGAGCCGGACATAAAGAACATCCTGTCGGGGCCATCATTGTCCCACCCGTTTGGGACGGACACGCTGGGCAGAGATGTTTTTTCCCGGGTCCTGTACGGGACGCGCATATCGCTTCTTGTCGGTTTCGTGTCCGTCGGGATCGCGATCCTTATCGGCCTCATTCTCGGGGCCGTTTCGGGTTATTTCGGGGGCATTGTCGATGAGGTCATCATGCGGTTTGTCGACCTCATGATGTGTTTCCCGACCTTCTTCCTCATACTTGCGGTCATTGCGATCCTCGAGCCCAGCATCTGGAACATCATGGTCGTGATCGGGCTGACGAGCTGGATGGGCACCGCGCGCCTCGTGAGGGCCGAGATCCTGAGCATCAAAGGCAAGGAATACGTCATGGCCGCGAAGGCACAGGGCTTCGGCTCCTTGAGGATCATCTTCCGGCATGTCCTGCCGAACGCCGTCACGCCCGTCTACGTCGTCGCCACGCTCGGCATCGGGGGGGCGATACTGACGGAATCCGCACTTTCCTTCCTTGGAATCGGCGTCCAGCCGCCGACCCCGAGCTGGGGCAATATCCTCACGCAGGCAAAGGACAATATCGAGGTCGCCTGGTGGCTCTCCGTCTACCCCGGGCTCGCGATCTTCCTCACCGTCATGGGCTACAACCTCCTCGGCGAGGGCCTGCGCGACATCTTCGACCCCCGCCGCAAAGGCCTGAGCCCGTAAAAGCAAAGACCTCCTCTCGCCCGTTCGCCTTCGGCTCACTAGAGCCCGCGGAGAGCGCAGAGAAAGGCGGAGTGCCGGACTAACAGCCGGGTACCCGTCTCCGGCTTTGCCAGGACGGGTGGCAACGGAGCCCGCCACGATCAGCCGGCACTTTCGTTCGGCTTCGCCGAAGAAAAGAAAAACAATTCATGTGAAATGATCAGGCCAGGCGGTCATCCTGCCGAAGGCAGGATCGAAGATGCCGCCGGAGCCTGGTCGGGCTCCGGGCTCCGGCGGCGCCTCCGCAGTTCTCCGCGTACTCTGTGAGCTCTAGAGAGGAGCGTAAGCGACGAACGGGCGAGAGGATAAAAAACCCCGGGCTGTTCACCCGGGGTCTTTTAATGCGCTAAGTTTGGGTTGCGATTATGTGAGCTTCTGCGCGAGGCCGAGCCTGTCGAGGGTTTCGAAATAGGCCTCGATGCGTGTCCGGACCTGGGATTCCGCGTAGAACCTCTGGTCGCCCATGTCGCTCTCGAAAACGAGTGCGGGGATGCCGGTCCTCTTCGTCAGGATGTCCTTCAGGGTCGGGACGGCAAAGGAAACCGCCTTGCAGCTTCTGTTCATGAACATGATCATGCTGTTCATCGAGTATTTCTTGAACAGCTCCATCGCCATATCGGCGCGGTCCTCGATCGTCGAGTTCGAGAAGCGGTTGACGTAATTCTCCGCGAGCGTTTCGAGCGGGTCCTTGTTGAGGTCGAAGTCGAGGCTCCACGCGTGGACGTAAAGCGATGTCAGGATGACGCCGCCGTACGAGCCGAGGAGCTTCGCGTGGTCGCTGAACTTGAACCAGACCGGGAGGTTCTCCCAGTAGAGGCGGTATTTTTCCTGGTCCCTCGGAAGGACGCCGATGCCCTGGTCGACCTTCGCCTGGATCTCGTCGCAGAGCGTCTGGTAGTAATCGACGCATTCCTGCGTGCCCCTGCGGTAGACGGCGATCGCCATACCGATCAGGGCATCGAAGATGCTGATCGGCGACGGCTTATACTGCGCCATGTCGAGGAATTTCTTGTAGAGTATGCTTGACGCCGCTGAGTATTTCATGACCTCTGCCAGCCGGTCGTAATCGAATTTCCTTTTCGTGACCTTTTCAAGCCAGCTGATGAGTTCCTTGAGCTGGAGGACGCAATATTTCACAATTTCCTTCCGCGCGTCCTTGTTGAGGATGTGCTCCGGCGTGTCGAAGACGAAGACCGGCAGGTCGCCCCGGCGTGCGAGGACCTGGAACCATTTCGTCAGGGTGAAGCACTGCGCGTTGCAGGCGAGGAACAGGTCCGGCTCGGGGATGCCTTTTGTCACCGTTACACCGGTCTTGCGATAACCGAGATCGCTGCGGGCATACGCGCACAGATGGCTTGTATACCCCATGCTCTCGACAACCGAGCACAGCTCGACGCCTTTTTTGGCGGTCAGGTTGGCGACCGCGTGATTTTCAGGATAGATCGGTACTATGTCATGCGCGACAAAGATCTCAACGGGCGAGATGGCCGTGGTGTACCCGACGAGCTTGCCGTTCTCGCGGGCATGAAAGGCATCCTCCATGTATTCATCGGTGATCTTTCTCGATAATTGTTTGGAACTCAGCTTTTCGCTCATAATGATCCCCCCTTGAGAGATTCGAAGAATGCCTGTGCTCTGGTCAGGACATGGGACAGGGACGTCGTCTGGTATTCGGTGTCAAGGACATGGATCGGTATCCCTTCCTGCTTGATCATGTTCTTGAGGTCCGGCAGGTCGTATTCCTGCGATTCACAGAACTCGATGTGGACGTAAACGACGGCCTGCGACTTCGTACCATAGTAGAGTTTTTTCACTTCTTCGAAATTCTTGTACACATTGTCATGGATCGGTGAGAAAAACCCGCGGGTGAAATGCCTGTCGGTCAGCGCCTGTACAGGGTCACCGTTCATCGCGGCCACGCCCTGCACGTACCGTGTCCCGGTGACGAGGGTGTCGCCGACGATATTGACCTTGAGGTCGTCGAAAATATCGAAGATCTCAGGCGGGTCGCAGGTTATCCCTACCAAGACAACGTCGGTATATCCTTTGCCCTTTTTCAATTTGAGCCCGTCCTTGATGGCCTTGAGGCTCTTGTTGAACTCCGCCTTGTCGACCTGCTGGGAAACCTTCAGCAATGCGAAGAACTGCTTGTTTGTCAGGGTTCCCGGATTGTTGCGCTTGATGTCGTAAAACTCGGCCAGAAGTTTCTTGTTTTCGTTATGCAGTGCGATCGACCTGTTCAGCGCATCGTTGCTCAGTTGCTTTCCGGTCCATTTGCCGAGGGAACTGATCAGGCGCTCGATCTCTTCCTTGACCCAGTAATGCGCGCTCGGCCGGTCGGCCTGGCGGGGTGCGAGATAGCTCTCGACGTATTTGTCCGGGAAATTGATGCGCCATATGTCGGAAAGGTGCTGCGTGGTATCGCAGACCTGAGGCAAAACGAAACCGCTGAAAAGGTCCCCCTCGTAGCTCAACGCAAGTTCGAGATTGCTCCGGGCGAGTGAACAGGCATTGTCAGGAAGATGGCTCGGGGCCTTTTTTAAGGGTTTATGAGTACCAAGAATCGTAACGGGAAGGAGGTCGAATGCGTATACGACCTCTTCAGGAACATCGGCGATGGTACTCCCAACAACTTTCTTTCCTGTATCTCTAGACCATTGGCGGATGGAAGGATACGGATCCCTAGCGAGTGCAACAACATCCTTCAGATTTAGACTTTCCCACATAACCCCTCCAGAGAATGATGAAAAATTTCACACATTATATGAAGGTTCTCCATATATTGTCAAGGTAAGTTTCGTGAAGAAAAACCCTTTAAATTAAGGCAAATTAGCGTTGCGTCATCCCGGGTGCGGTACCGGGGTACCGCGGCCACCCTGCGTCAGATAGTCTCTTTCTCTACCCATGCCGTGTAATCATCGAGCGCATTCGGAACCGGTAGGGCAATAATTTCGGGCACTTCGTAGGGATGGAGCCCCCGTATCGCAGCTTCGGCCATGTGATAGAGGGCCTCCTTCGTCTTCATGACACAGTACCACTCGTCGGCCTCTTCGATGCCGCCTTTCCACCGGTATATGCTCCGGACAGGCCCCGTTACCTGGCAGCAGGCGACCAGTCTCTCCTCCACCAGACGCCTTCCGATCTCCTCGGCCTTCTGCCGGTCGTTCACGGTTGTGATTATTTGAACAATACGGGGCATCCCCTTCCCTCCTTCTTCCGCCGGCCCGTGCGCCCCTCACCGGGGCTGCGGGACGGAGAATTTAACTTGAAATTATGGGAGATTTCATATATTTTTCTATGCTACAATAGCTTTTGAACGTTTTCAAGACACTGAGGTTTTTATGTTCCAGGTAAGCGAAGGGAATGCGATCATTCTGGCAAGTGAGTCCACGCGCCGCGTGGACATATTGCGGATGCTCGGCATCCCTTTTTCTATAATTCCCCCCGACATAGACGAGACGAGGAAAACGGGCGAGACGCCCCGGGAGTTTGTGCTCAGGATCTCCCATGAAAAAGCGAACAAGGTCGGGAAGCTCTTCCCTGACAAATGGGTCATCGGGGCCGATACCATTGTTGTGTACAAGAACAGGATCCTGGGAAAGCCCGCAGGCGAGGGCGACGCGTTCAAGATGCTGCAGCTTTTGAAGGGCAAATGGCACAAGGTCATAACAGGTTTTTGCGTCCTGAACATAGCGAAAGATGTCGTTTACCGTGACGCGGTCGAAACCAGGGTTTTCATGAAAGACCTCGTCGATCAGGAAATAATGAAATATATAAACACGTCCGAACCGCTGGACAAGGCGGGTTCTTACGCCGTTCAGGGAAAAGGCGGGTACATGGTGAAAGAGCTGCGGGGGTCCTATTCGAACGTGGTCGGACTTCCTATCTGCGAGGTGGCGGAAGCCCTTCTCTCCCTTGGCGTCCTTTCATGAGCGATATTGCTGAGTCCTTAGAGGCCGTCCGCGCAAGGATACGGCAGGCATGCGAGGCGGCCGGGAGAGACCCCGGGGATGTCAGGCTGATCGCCGCAGCGAAGACGGTGGATGCCGGCCGTGTCAGCGAAGCCATATCCGCGGGGGTCCGGGATATAGGCGAGAACTACATACAGGAAGCAAAGGCGAAGATAGAGGCGATAGGGCCCGCACGGGTCCGCTGGCATATGATAGGGCATGTTCAAAGCAACAAGATCAAGTATCTCCCGGCCCTCTTCGACTGCGTCCACACTGTCGACCGTCCGGACATGCTCGACAGGCTCGAGCGGTACGAGAAACCGATCGACGTGCTGTTCGAGGTCAACATAGCGGGCGAGCCGTCGAAAAGCGGCGCGGATATCGCAGGCCTCGGGAAGATCATGGAGAAGGCGCGCACGTTGAGGTATGTGCGGCCCTCGGGCCTCATGACCATGCCGCCCTTTACGGCAGACCCCGAGGACGCACGGCCCTTTTTTCGAAGATTGCGGGAAACGCTGGCTGAAATGAACAAAAAATACGGGCTCGACATGAAGGAGCTTTCAATGGGAATGTCTTCCGATTTTGAGATCGCCATAGAGGAAGGGGCCACGATGGTGCGTGTCGGGACCGCCCTGTTCGGGGAGAGATCATGAAGCCGTGGGGAGGAAGGTTCAAAGAGGGCACCGACCCGCTGCTCGAGCGGTTCAGCGCATCGATCGATTTTGACCGGAAGCTCTACCGCCACGACATAAAGGGCAGCAAGGCCCACGCGGAAATGCTCGAAAAGATCGGCATCCTCACGAAAGCCGAGAGGAACGCCATCGTCAAAGGGCTGAACGAGATAGAGAAAGAGATAGAGTCCGGGACATTCCCGTTCTCCGACGCGCTCGAAGATATCCATATGCATATTGAGACGCGCCTTATCGAGAAAACGGAAGCGGGCAAGAAACTCCATACAGGGCGAAGCCGCAATGACCAGATCTCCCTTGATATGAGGCTTTTCGTTAAAGATGAGCTTGAAGGCCTCGAGGAAGGGCTTGCCGCCCTGCTTCGTGTGATGGTGTGGAAAGCCGACACGGAGATTTCCGTCATGATGCCGGGATATACCCACCTGCAGCGTGCCCAGGCAGTCCCGTTTTCCCACTATCTTCTCGGCCATTATTACGCCTTAAAGAGGGACCGGGCGAGGCTCAGGGCGGCCCACGCGACGGCAGACGCCCTGCCGCTCGGAAGCGGGGCGCTCGCCGGGTCCACGATCCCGCTTGACCGCGAATGGGTCAGGAAAAGGCTGGGTTTTGCACGGGTCTCGGAGAACAGCATGGACGCAGTTGCGGACCGGGATTTCATCATGGACGCGGTTTTTGCCGCCGCCATGATCATGACGCATTTGAGCCGGCTTGCCGAGGACCTGATACTGTTTACCAGCCAGGAATATGGGTTCATAGCGCTTCCTGACAAACTTACGACCGGATCGAGCCTGATGCCGCACAAGAAGAACCCGGATGCACTCGAGCTTGTCCGCGGCAGGACAGCCAGGGTGCTCGGGGACCTCTTCGGGCTTTTCGCCCTCTTGAAAGGGTTGCCGTTTACGTATAACCGCGATCTCCAGGAAGATAAGGAACCGATGTTCCATGCCCTCGAGACCGCACGGGACGCCCTTTCCATCATGACACTGTGCATCGACGGCATGACCGTGCTGAGGCACACCATGGAAAAGGCTGCCTCGGAGAGCTTTATGCCGGCCGTAGAACTGGCTGAGTACCTTACGATAAAAGGTGTCCCGTTCAGGGAGGCGCACGGCATCGCCGGGGCAGCGGTGCGCGAGTGCGAAGGGTCCGGCATTCTCCTCGACAGGATGCCGCTCGCCCGGTTGAAAAAATTATCACCCCTGTTTGAGAAGGATGTTTTTGAGTATATCAAGCCGCGCAACGCCCTGCGCGTGAGAAAATCCAAAGGAAGCGCCTCGTTTGACGAGGTGAAAAAGGCCATCGATGCGGAAAAGAAATACCTGGGTCTTTAGCGCTGTCTGTTTGTCCCTCTGCGCCGTGTTTATCCTTGCCTCCTGCGGCAAGAAAGGAAGCCCCGTACCGGTCAGGGTCGCAAAAGCCGGTATGATAGGTGATCTCAAGGCGGAAGTGAAGGACGCCGTGATCTTCGTGTCCTTTACCCCGCCCGGGCAGATCGAACCGAAAAAGAAAGGCGACGAGCAGGATGTAAAGATCGCAGCCTTCAGGGTTTTCAAGGGCTGCGGTACGTGCCTTGGCGATGTTCAGCCCTTCAGGACGATCGTTCTCGATGAGAAAAAAGGGTATACGATCGCGGGCGGCAGGCTCTACTTTTACGACGACGACGTCACGGACGGGAACGAGTACGCGTACAGGGTTTACCCGGTGACCGCCAGAGGGACGCAGGGAGAGGCATCCAATACGGCAACCATCATCTGGAGGCAGCCCCCGGGACCTCCGGGGCCCGTGAAGGTCGAGGAAGGCGACGCACGCGTGGAGGTTTCCTGGACGAAACAGGAAGGATATCTCTACAATGTCTACCGCTGGGATAACGGGATGTACCCCGTCCTTCCGCTCAACCCCCGGCCTGTCGCGACACCGCTCTATATGGACGCCGGCCTCACGAACGGCCGGGCCTACCTGTACGAGGTCCGGCAGGTCCGGGAATCCGCCCCGGGCATCGAAGGTGAAGGGGTGAAGGTGAGCGCCATCCCGAAGGACTTAACGCCGCCGGCCTCCCCGATGCTCGCGAAAGCCGAGAAAAAGGGGAATGCCGTTTTGATCAGCTGGGAAGCCAATACAGAAAAGGACCTTGCCGGGTATAACGTTTACCGCATTATGGGTTCAAAACCCGTCAAGATCAATACGGCGCTGATCAAAGAGAGCAAATACACGGATACACACGCTCCCGACCATCGCTTCATCGCGTACCACGTCACGGCCGTCGATACGGCCGGCAATGAAAGCGGGCCGTCCCAGGAAGCTATCATAATGTCGAAAGAGTGAGGATATGGATCATTTTGAATATCGTGATGGAAAGTTGTTTTGTGAAGATGTCCCGGTCAGGGCCATCGCGAAAAAGGTGGGCACGCCTTTCTATTTGTACAGCCATGCCACGTTTGCCCGGCACTTCAATGTCTTTGACGGGGCCTTCAGCCAGATCCCGCATATTGTCTGCTACTCACTGAAGGCAAACCCGAACGGCGCACTGCTGAGGATCATAGCAAAGTCGGGGGGCGGGGCTGACATCGTGTCCGGCGGAGAGCTTTACAGGGCACTCGGCGCCGGGATCCCCGCCGACAGGATCGTCTATTCGGGCGTCGGAAAGACCCCCGAGGAACTCCGCTACGCGATCGAATCCGGCATCCGGATGATCAACATGGAGTCGGAAAGCGAATTCAAGACCTTGAGGAGGCTTTCCCGCAAGATGAAGCGGAGGGTCCCCGTTTCGATCCGGGTCAATCCCGAGATAGACCCGAAAACCCACCCGTATATAACGACGGGACTTAAAAAGAACAAGTTCGGCATCCTCTGGGAAGATGCCGCCCGGATCTACCGGGAGATAGCCGCCGAGGAATACCTCGAGCCGGTCGGGATCTCTTCCCATATCGGGTCACAGATCCTCGAACTCGGCCCCTTTGTCGAGGCGATCACGTCCCTCAAGAAGATGGTCCTCGAACTGAGGGGCCTCGGGATGGCGATCGAGATGCTCGACATCGGCGGCGGGCTCGGCATCACGTACAAGGACGAGCTGCCCCCGGAACCGAAGGATTACGCGAAGGTCGTCAATGAAAACCTGGGGGACATCGGGATAACGCTGGTCCTCGAGCCCGGGCGGGTCATTGTCGGCAACAGCGGCGTCTTCGTCACGAAGATGCTCTATGTGAAACAGACGGCCGGAAAGACGTTCTACATCGTCGACGGGGCGATGAACGACCTCGTCAGGCCGTCACTGTATAACGCGTACCACGATATCGTGCCGGTCGAGCAGAAAAAGAGAAAGGCAAAGGTGGTGGACCTCGTCGGGCCCATATGCGAATCGGGCGATTTCCTGGCAAAGGACAGGGAGCTTCAGGGCCTCAAAGAAGGCGAGCTCGTTGCCGTCAAGAGCGCCGGGGCATATGGATACGCAATGTCATCCAACTATAATTCACGCCGCCGTGCGGCAGAGGTCCTTGTCAGGGGCGACGAGTTTTTCGTTGTCAGGAAAAGGGAGACGCTCAAGGACCTGATTCGGGGAGAAAAGACACCATCTTTTCTGGAGGTTGAATAAAGTGGTTGAACTTGAATTTTCAAAGATGAGCGCCAGCGGGAACGACTTTGTCATGATCGACAACCGGAACGGCAAGGTGTACGACAGGTTCCCGGACCTTCTGGACTTTGTGTCGAAGATATGCAGATTTCACCATTCCGTCGGAGCGGACGGGGTCATACTTATCGAGAATTCGCCGCAGCATGATTTCCGGTGGAGATTTTTCAACGCGGATGGTTCCGAGGCCGAGATGTGCGGCAACGGCGGGCGCTGCGCCGCCCGCTTCGCATACATGAACGGCATAGCCGGGGACAAAATGTCCTTCGAGACGATAGCCGGGGTCATCAAGGCGGAGGTCTACGGGCAGAAGGTCAAGCTGCAGCTGACGAAGCCTGCCGATCTCAAGCTCGATTACCCGCTCAACCTCGACGACAAGCAGTTTTTCGCAAGCAGCGTCAACACCGGGGTGCCCCACGCCGTCCTGCTCGTCGTGGACGTCGGCCAGGTGGCCGTCGATCAGCTCGGCAGGATGATCCGCTACCACAGCGCCTTCGGCAAGGCAGGAACGAACGTGAATTTCGTGCAGGTGCTCGACAAGAATAATGTAAAGATCAGGACATACGAGAGGGGTGTCGAGGGGGAGACCTACGCGTGCGGGACAGGGGCCGTCGCATCGGGTGTCATCCTGACCGAAAAATCACTCGTCACAAGCCCTGTGAATATCCACACGAAGGGCGGGGAGATCCTGAAGATCTATATAAACGACGAGGTTTACCTCGAAGGCGACGCAAAATTCATCTACAAGGGCCAGCTGCACGAGGAAGCGCTTTTGTGAAAGGAGAGGTCATGGAATTGAAGGGTGTCTTTACAGCGCTTGTCACGCCTTTTCGCGACGGGAGCGTCGACGAGAAGGCTTTGAAAAAACTTATTAATTTCCAGTTAGCGGGAGGGGTGGACGGCATCGTCCCCTGCGGCACAACCGGTGAGGCACCGACCCTTTCCTATGAGGAACACGAGAAGGTCATAGAGCTTACCGTGAAATATGCCGCGGGAAAGGTCCCTGTCATTGCCGGTACGGGATCGAACTGCACGGACGAGGCCATCGAGCTCACCAGAAAGGCGAAAAAACTGGGCGCCGATGCGTGCCTTCTCACGACACCATACTACAACAAACCGACGCAGGAAGGCATGGTAAGCCATTTCACGGCAATTGCCACCGAAACCCGCCTCCCCGTTGTCCTCTACAATATCCCGGGGCGCACCGGGGTGAACATGACGCCGGAAACGATAGCCCGCCTTGCGAAGGTGAAAAATATCATAGCGATCAAGGAGGCGGCAGGCTCGGTCACGCAGGTGTCCGAGATATACCGGCTGACGAACGGCAGGTTTACGATACTCTCCGGCGACGACGGCCTTTTCCTGCCGATGATGAGCGTCGGTGCTGTTGGTGTCATATCGGTCTTCTCGAACATCATGCCGAAAGAGCTCAGGGCCCTGTACCGGGCCTTCATGGTCGAGAAGAACATAGCCAAGGCAATAAAGCTGCACACAAAATACATGCCGCTGTTCCAAAACCTGTTCATTGAGACAAACCCGATACCTGTCAAAGAGGCAATGTACCGGATGGGCATGATAGCGCGCGAGTACAGGCTCCCCCTGTGCCCGATATCGGATAAGAACGGGGAATTTCTGGCCGGCCTTATGAAAGAGTACGGTCTTACAGGAAAAAAGCCGAAAAAGGGATAAGCAGGTACAGAAATGATCAGGATAGCGATAACAGGTGCGTCCGGAAAGATGGGAAGGGCGATAACGAACCTTGCCCTTCAGGACACGGATATCGAGATCGTCGGCCTCATCGAGGCCAAGGGGCATCCGATGGCCGGCCGGGCCCACGACCTCATGGGCGGAAAGCCTCCGCTTATTACCGATGACATTGACCGGGGCATTCAGGATGCGGACGTCATCGTCGATTTCACGGAGGTCAGGGCATCGCTCGAATTTTTCAGGGCGGCCAATGAAAAGGGGATAGCGGACGTGATCGGCACGACCGGTTTCAAGGACGACGACATGCGTTTCCTTCGGGAAGCCAGGGGCGCGCGGGTCGTTATCTCCCCCAATATGAGCATTGGCATGAACATCCTTTTCGACCTGGCGCAGAGGGTGTCCTCCCTGGTGGGGGACGCATACGACGCCGAAATAGTGGAACTGCATCACCGCTGGAAGAAAGACGCCCCGAGCGGTTCCGCATTGAAGATAAAAGACGCCGTCCTCGCGGGCCAGAGCGGCCGCGAATGGATCGAGGTCTTCGGCCGGGAAGGGATGATCGGAGAACGGAAAAAGGATGAGATCGGCATCATGAGCATCCGCGGCGGCGATATTGTCGGCGAGCACACCCTTTATTTTGCCGGGGTTGGCGAGCGCCTTGAATTGACGCACAAGGCGTGGTCGCGGGATAACTTCGCCCGCGGCGCCCTTCTCGCAGCCAAATGGCTGGCCGGGAAGTCTCCCGGCATTTATTCGATGAAGGATGTGCTGGGCCTCTAAAACCGCCCTCTTTCATCCTTCCGAAAGCGCAGGGCCCCGCCCCTTCAAGGGCCGGGTACACGTTCTAAGACCGCTGTCTACGTGCGGTACGATAAACACGCTCATCATAATAAGACGTTATCCTGACTACCCCGGCACCTGAAAAATTCCCGGCCCGGGCATGTACCTTTTCCGGGTTTTTACAGGTAAGTGGTTGATATTTTATGTGAAAATTAGCTTGTTAAATTTTTCTCTTGCAAAAGCCCCCGGGAATTGTTAGATATAGGAAAACACAAGGAAAATGGGGTAAAAAGGTACAGAAAATGGCAAAATTTCTGAAGATCCCGGAAGCAACGATACGAAGGCTTTCCAGTTATCTCAAGTGTATGGCCGATCTGGAAGGCAAGGGCGAAAAAGTTGCGTCGAGCGCTGTCATAGCAAATATCTGCAATGTCAATGCGGCCCAGGTCAGAAAGGATTTTGCATATTTCGGTGAATTCGGCATCAGGGGCATGGGCTACAATGTCAAGGACCTGAAGCGGCACATAAAAGAGATCCTGGGCATCAACCGGGAATGGCGTATCGCCGTGATCGGTGTTGGCAACATGGGAAGCGCTCTTCTCGTTTACAAGGATTTCCTGAAGCAGAACTACAAGATCGTGGCCGCCTTTGACCTCTATCCGGAGACGGTCATCGGGCGCATCTCGGAGAGGGTCGGAAAACCGGTCGAAATACTGCATGTCGACCGCCTCAAGGAGGTAGTGGAAGCGCGCAACATCGAGATCGGGATCATTGCGACCCCGCCGACCGAAGCACAAAAGGTCGCCGATCAGCTCATCCAGGCCAATATAAAGGGGATCCTTAATTTCTCTCCGGCGCCCGTGCGGACGACAGAAAATGTAAAACTCAGGAATCTTTTCTTTACATCTGCTCTCGACAATCTGGTATATTATCTTTCAAATTAATTTGAGGGACCCATGTGGAAAGTGCTGGCTAATTCGGTCGAGATGCTCATTTACGCAGCGGTCTTTATCATACTTTCCCTTATCGCGGTCAAGATAGTAGGCGCCACATTTACCACGGATTTCGAAAAAAAGATCGCGCATGACAACAACACGGCGCTCGCCATAGTCGTCGCATCAATGTTCATCGGCCTTGCCATCATCGTTGCATCAATAGCGGGATAATGAAAAACGTATTTATTACGGGAACGGATACCGGCGTCGGGAAGACTGCCGTTGCATGCTCCCTTGCGGCCTATCTTTCGGTTAATTCAGGCCGGGACGTCGGGGTGATGAAGCCTTTCGAGAGCGGCGGCGGGGCATCGGGACAGGATATGACCGGCGATGCATGGGCGCTTAAAGCGGCATCGGGCAGCGCGGATGACATGCGCGACATAAACCCTTATAACTTCAAGGCGCCTCTTGCCCCTCAGGCCGCGGCAATGCGCGAGAACGCCGATATCGACGTCGGCCGGGTGATGTCGGCGTACAGTGAAATGTGCGGCAGGCACGACGTTGTGATCGTTGAAGGGGCCGGCGGGATACTGGTCCCGATCAGAGAGGGGTATTTTTACGCGGACCTGATGGCGGACATGAACGCGCCGGTCGTGATCGTTTCCCGGCTCACCCTCGGCACGATCAATCACACCCTCCTGTCATGCCGTTACCTCAAGTCAATCGGGGTTGCGGTGTCCGGCGTCATACTCAACGACATGACCGGCGAGAGAGACATAGCGTCCGAGACGAACCCGGCAATGCTCGAGAGATACCTGGAAGTCCCCCTCCTCGGCATATTTCCTCACGTGCCGGACCTTTTTACCCACGGCATAGACAGGGAACGGCTCGCCGATATCTTCGAAAAGAACATAAA
>CALMFJ010000012.1 GCA_937862865.1 uncultured Pseudomonadota bacterium
CCCTGCCTTCCTGTGGTTTTTCTTTCGCGGCGTCAGGAATGATGATGCCACCCTTCGTTCTTTCCTCTTCCTCGATTCTCTTGACAAGAATTCTGTCCTGTAATGGTTTAACCTTCATTGTTTCACACTCCTTTCTTGGTTGTTGAATTAGCAATTACGAAAAACAATTGCCAGAATTAATATAAGGATCAGGGGAAGTTTTTGTCAACCCTGCCGGTTAAATTTTTAATAATAAATTTACGCCTTCCTTATACCAGCGGGTGAACTGTTCGTTTTCGTCCCTGTTGGCCTGCGGGTTTGACAGGATGGAGGAGAAGACTTCATCCTTGTCGATCACGGTGTTGTACTCGTTCCTGGCCTGAGCGGCAAGACGTTCGACCATGGTGCCGAGCACCTCTTCCTTGCTGGTTTTGCACATCCATGTCGCCCACCATTTGTCGTATGTGCCGCGCACGGTCTTCCGGCTCTCGTCGTAATAGCTCGCGAATGAAGGGAGCCATTCCTTGATCCGCACCTTCGATTCCTCAAAGATATCTTCCACGAAAGGGAATCTGTCCAGGACGTCCATCTCGACGCGGATCTTGCGTATGAACCCTTCGATGATGTCATCGGTCCCGCCCTTCGCCCTCCTGACCCTTGTTTTGAGCATGTTCCACACTTCGATGACGGGGTATATCTCCATGTTCTTTTCGGAGTAGTTGATCGTTTCGATGTTTTCTATGGCATACTTGCGCGTATTGGGTATCCCGTACATGAGGAGCCCGACCAGGTCGGAGACCACATGATAAAGAAGGGACCTGTTCTTCGGCCTCCTGGCGGGGAACATGAAGCATATGAACTCGTTCAATTCGAGGGCCTCGACGAGGTGGTCCTTTTTCGGTTCGTTGTGCATGTACTTGATCGCATCGATGGCAAGTGTGATCGTTGCCATGGATTTCAGGTCTTCGGTGTCCTTGATAATCTCCCAGACATCGAGGATGTGCCTTCGCGGAAGCATTACAGGCCTTCCTTTCGTAATTCTTCGAGAAGGGCTTTCTGTTTTTCGGTCAACTTTTTCGGGATATCGATAACGACCTCCACGTATTCGTCGCCGTTCTCGCCCGGGACGCCAAGGCCCTTGAGCCGGACCTTTGAATGGCTTCTCAGGCCCGGCGGGACCGTTACCCGTTTCGGACCTGCTATGGACGGGACCTCGACAACGGTCCCGAGGAGGGCGTCGGTGACCTTCACTTCTTTTGTGACGTACAGATCGTTCCCGGTACGCTTGAAGACCGGGTGTTCCCCGACCTTCATCGTAATGTACAGGTCGCCGCGCTGTCCGGGCCGTCCCGTGTTGCCTTTGCCTTTCAACCTCAGCTTTTTGCCGGTGGCTATGCCTTTCGGTATCTTGACATTGACCTCTTCGGTCCCTGACTGCGTCGCAAGCGATATCCTCTTTTCCGCGCCGTGCATGGCGTCCATGAACGGGATCTCCAGCTCATAATGAAGGTCGAGATCGCGGCTCGCCTCAGCCCCGCGCTGCTCGCGCGTTATGTAATCGCCGAAATCCCAGGGCTGCTGCTGCCTCTGCTGGCGGCTGCCCCGGCCGGCCCCCCGGTTCCCGAAGATCATGCTGAAGATGTCGCCGCCGCCAAAGCCCAGGTCCTTGAAAAGATCGCCGACATTGAATCCCCTGAATATGTCTTCCTCGCTGTAGCGCTGCTGGAAGCCTCCCATACCGAACTGGTCGAACTGTTTGCGTTTCTCAGGATCGCTCAATACAGCGTATGCTTCGTTTATCTGCTTGAACTTCTCCTCGGCCTCCTTGTTGCCCGGGTTGCGGTCGGGGTGATATTTCAATGCCAGTTTGCGGTACGCCTTCTTTATATCCTCTTCGGTTGCGGTCTTTGATACGCCCAGAAGATCGTAGTAGTCCTGTTTTGCTGCCATCGCCTCGTCACCTCACGTGCGCTATGTATGTCCCGATTTCGCTCCGTGCGGCATGTGCGACGGCGGGACATTTTACTTTCATTATATATACCACTTGGCGTTCATCGTCAAATTCACTGATCGTCTCGAAATTCCCCATACCTTTCGCTATGACGGGCCCGCCGCCTTTCCATGACCGCTCTACCAGCCCTGTGATCCATGCCCGGCATGGTCCCTGCACTTTCATCGATAATACAATATAGTCAAAGTGCGCCTATTTCAATAACAAAGCAAAAACTCAGGGTGCGACGGGCAGGGCGGCCGCAAATATCTCTTCTATTCTTTTTAACATTTGTTATAATACAGCAGGGGATAGGGGGAAAGGGTATTACAGGGATCTACGGTCTATCTCGGACGCTCGTCTTCGCCAGGGAACAGGTTCGTACTCGACAGGGCTCATCGACCAGCATACGATAAAACGGAAACACAGGTGACACATGGCAAGAACACGGCATCCCAATGCCTACGTCGACTACTACATCCTTGACCTTGCAGCGCGCGAAAGCATCGTCGATAAAGGGCTTGCAGCGGAAAAACAGGCGATCGCGGCATTGTGGCAGCTCTTTGAGGAAGAGAAATTGAGCCTCGTCACATCCGTGGACGAGATGGAGCTCGACTTCGTCATTCATATGAACCGGGGCGGGCTATGCGTTACGGACACCTTTCAGATCACGGACAATATCGACACGTTTGAAAAATGGCCCGAGAGCGACCACGCCGACACGGACCACTGGCGCGCTATTGTAGACCTCTATGACCGTCTGGAGATCATAAGCGGCCACGATGATATGGTGGGCGAACATGCCCATCCCCGCCTTTACCAGCATATTGCCTCCGTCATGCGAAACGGCCCGAAAACGCCGGCTGACCCGGGGCGTGACCAGGAAACCGCAATCCTGCGGGATTGTGCCGCGGCCCTGCATACGGTCTATGATATAAAGGTCTGGGCCGATATGAAGCACATTCAATACGATCTCAACTGGTCGGTCCTGATGAATATTCTGCCCAAATACGACTATCATCCCGACCTGAAGGGCCCCCAGGCAGAGGCATGCAAGAGACTGCTCGGCCTTCTCAACAGGGTCGTCAATATCGGGAAGAAGAGCTGCCCCCGGCTTCCCCTGCAGGACAGCCACATCGGCTTCATCCTTGACATTGTCCGGAAAAAATACTGTCAGGAAGAGATCGACCGCCATATTTCCCATGTCGCCCATGCCCTTCTCAACAGCATCGATTATCACCTCACGATAGACGGGGAACTTGTGGAAAAATTCGCGGAAAGGAAGGTCAAACTGGAAAACCTTCTCCGCGAAGGCCCCATACGGCTGGAAGTGATACTGCCGTCGGAATTGGCGAGGCGACTTGCGTGAGGGTTCTACGTTCCAGGTTCTACGTTCTACGTTAAAGACAAAAAAACAATAATTGTATCAACGTAGAACGCGGAACGTAGAACGCAGAACGGTCTTATTGCCAGTCATCCGTCTGCGGTTGCGGCAACTGGTACGACTTCAGCGTTTCTATGTAGTTGTGAAACCCGTTCGGGCCATCCTTTTCGAGTTTTTCGATCTCGGGAAGGATCTTTTTCATGACCTCTTCGTTCTGCACTGCCTCGATGGGGTACTGCATGTATGACGTACGCCTGAGCAGGGTGTAAATCTTCTGCTGATCGGGCGTCAGGGCAAGGAATTTGTCAAGCTCGGAGAGCATGTACGCTTTCTTTTCGTCGAGGTACCCGTCCACCTGCATCAGGAGGTTCAGGCTGAAATCGCCGCAGGAGAAATATGTGCGCATCTCGTCGAGGTTTTGAACAAGGAGGCGTATCTCTTCGACTATTTCGATGTCATTCATGACCACGAAGGTCCCGTTTTCCACGAGTTTGCGCATAGGCGACATCGGATGCATTGCAAATGTCCTCACCCGGATAAAATCGGGTTTTACCTGGTTCAACAGCCGTGCGGTCTCTACGGCATTCTCCGCGCTCATTGTCTTGCCGCCGACACCCGGCATGATGTATTCAGATAACGACATGCCTGCCTCAACAACCTTTTTGCCGCCCTCTACAATATCCTCGGGTGTAATGCCCTTTCGTATCATCTTGAGCACGTTCGCTGAACCGCTCTCCAGGCCGACATGTATCCGCGTGAGGCCGGCTTTGCAAAGCTCCTTGAGCTCTTCCACGGTCTTTCGCTTAAGCGTTGTCGCACGGGCGTATGTCGTTATCCGTTCCAGGCCCGGAAATTTTTCTTTCGCATATGTGAGTATCTCGAGTATGTCGGATGTCTTGAGTACAAGACTGTCCGCGTCCTGGAGAAAGGCCGACCGGATCATTCCCTTGTACGCGGCGTATTCCTTTTCCATGTTGTCGATGTCTTTTTTGACCTCTTCGACCGTGCGCCGTGAAAATTTGACGCCCTTGTATGCCGGACAAAAGATGCACTGGTTCCAGGGGCAGTTCCTCGTTGCGCGTATCAATAAGCTCTGGGCCTCGCTGGGCGGCCTGATAACTCCCTGTTCGTACATGATAGCTCCTTTTGTTCAGATCGTTTGATCGGGTGACCGAAAGCCGACGGTTGCCATATAGATCACCGTTTCGTCCTCACCGTCAAACCCCATGATCCTGTTGATGTCATCGTCGTAAAATGCGCCGACCGCACATATGCCGAGCCCGAGGCCCTCCCCGGCAAGGTAGAGGTTCTGCGCAATGTGCCCCGCGTCGATGTACACGTAGCGGTAGGCCCGCTGGTTGTATTTCCATTGTCCCCGCGCAATGATCGCCGACCAGATGAACGTGACCTGGGCGCGTGCAATCACGGACTGCTGGAGCGCCGCTTCGGCGAGTTGGACCGCGAAATCGCCCCTTTTTAAAAGCTCCAGGTCGTAGTCGCCCGGCCGGAAGTGATATATTCCTTCCTCCAGCCCGTCCACAGTCCGCACGTAGAGATACGTCTCGACCGGGTAAAGGGCCCCCGCCGAGGGCGCGGTCCTGAAAAAGGTGTCCCCGAACTGGGCCGTAAGCCCCTGGGTTGCCCACAGGAGGGCGGAAAGGTCGTTGAGCCTGAGCGGCCTGTCTGCGATGTAGTCTCTCCTCGACCTTCTTTTCAGGAAAAGCTTCCAGATATTTGTTTCGCCCTTTGCCTTCGGTTCGGGAAGGGATACCCGCAGAAGGGGGTTCGAGTATTCTTTGAAGGCCGGGGGGATCGACGCGAAATTGAGCGTGTGTCCGGCGAGCGATTCAGGCGTGTATTTTGTCTCGTTCTGGAACCGCTTTCCAATCTCCGGCTCAGGTATGTTTTTCTTCGGCACCACGGACCTCGACTTAAATATGCTTCATACTCTGCCATAAGTCAATCTCGGGAGTGACGGCAGAACGTGAAACGTGAATCGTGAAAGGAAGTTGACGCGGTCTGTCCCTGGTCCCGCATAAACGGTTTGCGTTTTACATTTCGCGATTTACGTCTCAATCATTGCCTTTTTGGCCGCGAACGGATAGAATAACGGAAGGGGTAGGGTACAGGGAGGTCACAATGACAGTGGACGAACTTTTGGCATCGAAGGACCTGACGCCCGAAGAATGGGAAATGCACAGGGAGCTTATCGAGGACTGCAGGAGGAATGAGGCCCTGATAGCGCAGAATCAGTCAGTTACGAAAGAAAATATCGAAAAAATGACAGCGGTGCTCGATATGATCTCGGTAAAAATGGTCGAGCTCAGCGTCGCCCTTGAGAAGATAATCGGCGAAGCGGAGATCATCTCGCTCAAAATGCTGCCGGAAGACAAATTTTACCGGGAATAAAGGATAGACCGCACTCGATGAGGATACTCCTTAGATGGATCATCATGGCCGCGGCAGTGCTCATCGCGGCCTACTTAATACCCGGGGTAAGAATTGCAAGTTTTTTTACGGCACTCTGGGTCGCGTTGTTCCTCGGGATCGTCAATGTGCTGCTCAGGCCCATCCTTATCCTGATAACATTGCCGATCAATATCCTGACCCTCGGGTTATTCACATTCGTTATCAATGCGGCCCTTATTCTCCTGGCCTCATACTTTGTCAAAGGTTTCCAGGTAGCCGGATTCTGGTGGGCGCTGGCCTACGGGATAGTCCTGTCGATCGTCCATTATCTTTTGAACCTTATCGTGGGGCCCCGGGAAGATTAACGGGTCAATACTTCCGGGAGTGCTGCCTGTGTGCCAGGAAATTGTCGGCGTAAAGGCCTGCAAGGTCGGGTGACGGTATTATCAGAACGTTCTCCGCGTTTCGTTTTTCGGCCGCATACGTGAAGTTGAATGAGCCGGTGATCACCGTGGCGCGGTCGATGATCATTATCTTGTTGTGGGCGCAGGCGTGCCTGTCGTCAAGCCACACCGCGATCCCCCTGGCCTTGAACAACTTTGCCGTTACGTATTTCCGGTCCTTCTGTTCGTTCCTGTCGAATATAACCTCCACCTGCACACCGCGCTTATGGGCATTGATGAGCGCGGACTGAACAGGCTGCGATGTCATGACATAGCTCTGTACCAGTATCTCGCGGGTTGCCTGGTCGATCTGCCTGATCATGGCCTTTAACGCGCCCCCGTCGGGGCTGAAGTATGCCTTTACGACCGTATTATGAAGCAGGACATCGGCCCCGCTACCGGGAACGGGTATCAGCGCCAGGCATATAAGAATAAAATAAAAAGCTATTCTCTTCATCGATGCTCCCCTGTTTTTACAAGATTTTAATGTCAACAAAGGTTGACGGTCAAGCGGAAGATGGATACAATCAAGTGAGATGAAAAAGAAAGTCCTTCTCATAGACGATGACAAGACCCTTTGCGAGGTCACGAAGGCCCTGCTCCATCAGACAATGAAATACCAGGTTACGACAGCCCAGACCGGGGCGGCCGGGATACAGCTTGCCAGAAAGATGATGCCGGACGTGATCCTTCTCGACATCAAAATGCCCGGTATGGATGGAGGAAGGGTTGCCGAGAACCTCAGTGAGGACGCGTCAACGAGCTCTATCCCGATAATCTTTCTCACCGGCCTTATCAGCCAGGACGAGGTGGACCGGCAGGGAGGATATGTCGGCGGTCACCCGTTTATCGCGAAACCTTTCGATGTCAAGAAACTCACGGACATGATCGAATCCGTGACTGCCTGATCAGACGGCCGCTTATTCGTAATCTTTCGGGACGAGGCAGATCATGACGAGCGGCGCGTCACTCTGCGTGTTCTTATATTGATGGACCTCGCCCGGCATGACCAGTGCGAAATCCCCCTTCTTGACCGGCCTCTCAACGCCGTCCGCATCAACGAGCGCGCCCTGTCCCTCGATAATGTAGTTCATATGTTCGAACGGATGGTCGTGGTACGGTGTGTGCCCGCCCGGCTCGATTGTGAAGACCCGCAGGGAATAATGCGGCACGCCGTCAACCTTAGCGAGCGGGACCTGTTTCCATGTCTTCAAAGCCCCTTCCATCGTCATAAGGCCCTTGTCGACCTTGGTGAGATCGGTGATCTTCATAAGTCCTCCTCCCGGAAATATGTATGGTATGTAGTATCGTTTAAGTGGCGAGAGGAAATCAATAGGGAATGACGGCACGTGAGCCTATTCGGTTTTAATGGTGCCCGTTCTCGTGATAACGACAGTTTTTACAGGAATCAGCTTGCCGGACCTCTGAAGCGCCTCCCGGATGATCGCCGGCATTTTCGAGCAGCAGGGGACTTCCATTATGGCCACGGTAACGCTCTTTATATTCGCAACGGCGAAGATCTGCGTGAACCTGTCGATGTATTCCGCGGTATCATCGAATTTCGGGCAGCCGATCATGAGGACCCTGCCCTTGAGGAGGTCCTCATGAAAGGCGGGATACGCGGCCAGCGTGCAATCGGATGCAACAAGAAGGTCCGCGTTCTTAAGAAATGGGGCGGTGGGGGGGATAAGCCTGACCTGGACCGGCCAGTGGGTAAGCCCCGATCCGTTCCGGGGCAGGGGGGTGTTGCCGGTTCGGTCCGCTGAAGGCACCGTTCTCTCGAACATCTGGATATCTGTCGAGGGGCAGCCGCAAGGCATTGCCTTACCCTGGTCTATCGAGGCCGTGGTGCCCGTACATTCCCTGTCTGATATTCTCCGGGCGAGGTACTCTTCGACGGCCTCGGGATCAAAGGACTCCGCCTCCCTCTCGACGATCGAAATGGCATCCTGCGGACATGTGCCGAGACAGGCCGCAAGCCCGTCGCAATATCTTTCAGCGACGAGCCGTGCCTTCCCGTCCTGAAGCTCGATAGCACCTTCCGCACATGCATCCACGCACTGCCCGCACCCGTTGCATTTCTCCTCATCGATACAAACGATCTTCCTCTTCGCCATCTTGAACCCCTATTCTTGAAGGGGCCGGCCTTTCGCCAGCCCCGTTCATATGGTTCCTTCCCGTTAGCCGTTAGCCTTTTGCCGTTATCCGCCCAGTATTTCTTTCAGATCCTGCTCCGGTGTCGTGATCGGCTTGATGTTGTAATTCTCGACGAGCACGTTGAGGACGTTGGGGGTCACAAATGCGGGCAGTGTGGGCCCGAGCCGGATGTTCCTGATCCCGAGGTAGAAGAGCGTCAGGAGGATGGCCACGGCCTTCTGCTCATACCAGGACAGGATGAGGGAGAGCGGCAGTTCGTTGACGCCGACATTGAATGCATTCGCGAGCGCGACGGCTATCTGGATCGCCGAATAGGCATCGTTACATTGCCCGATGTCGAGAAGCCGCGGGATCCCGCCGATATCGCCGAGCTTCTTATCGAAGAAGCGGAACTTTCCGCATGCAAGCGTGAGCACGATACAATCCTCAGGGACCTTTTCAACGAATTCGGTGTAATAGTTCCTCCCCGGGTTGGCGCCGTCACACCCGGCGACCAGGAAGAAATGGCGGATCTTGCCTGCCTTCACCGCGTCGATGACCGTACCGGCGACGCTCATTACTGCGTTGCGGGCGAAGCCCACCATTACCGAACCGCCATCGGAGTCTGCGGTAAAGCCCGCCAGGGCGAGGGCCCTGTCTATTGCGGGCGTAAAGTCATCACCGGTCAGGTGCTTAACGCCCGGCCAGCCGACGGGGCCGACGGTGAAAATATTGTCCTTGTACGAATCCAGCGGTTTCTGGATACAGTTCGTGGTCATGACGATGGACCCGGGAAAGACCGCAAATTCCTTGTGCTGGTTCTGCCAGGCGGTCCCGTAGTGGCCGTAGAAATGCGGGTATTTCTTCAGGCCCGGGTAACCGTGTGTCGGGAGCATTTCGCCATGCGTATAAACGAAGATCCCCTTGCCCTCGGTCTGTTTGAGGATCGCCTCGAGGTCCTTGAGGTCGTGCCCTGAGACGAGTATGGCCTTTCCTTTTTTCGCCCCGAGCGGCACTTCCGTGGGGACAGGGTGGCCGTATGTCTCCGTGTTCGCGGCATCGAGAAGCTCCATCACCTTCAGGTTGATCTCGCCGCATTTCAATACGAGGCCCAGCCATTCGTTGAGGCCGAGCTTATTCTCGATAACCTCGGAAAGCGCCTCGTATATGAAGTTATAGACCGTGTCATCTTCCTTGCCAAGAAGGGCTGCATGATAGGCGTAAGCCCCCACGCCCCTCAGTCCGAACACGAGCGTATGCATCAGGGATGAAATATCCGCATTGTCATTTTTCACCACCAGGAAGCTGACTGCCTCACCCTGCCTAACAAGGCCCTCGATGGTCGGATCAAGTTTGGTCGGGCTCTTGCCGCCGGGGAGCACGGTGCTGCCGCCTTTTGCCCCGATGGCGCTGATCAGAAGATCGCGTTTCGCGGCAACGCGGGCAAGCGTCGCCTTGAGAAAGTCCGGATCGAAATCGACATTCGTCAGGGTATGGAAGAGGGCCTCCATCGTGAGAAGGTTCGTTTCCCGGTCGGTCTTTATCCCGTATCTAAGTCCTTGCCTGGCAAAAAATGATAGCTCCAGCACCATGTACACCAGGAGGTCCTGAAGCGCGGCCACGTCGGGCTGTTTCCCGCATACACCGACCTTCGTGCATCCTGTTCCCTTTGCCGTCTGTTCACACTGATAACAAAACATATAACCCTCCTTAAATTTGTTGGTTCTGAATCATACAGGAAGGATAGCACAGGGGAAAATTAGTGCTTTGACTTAAGTCAAGAAAAGGGGCGATAGGCGATAGGCGATAGGCGATGGGGAAAGACGGGTTACGGGGGATGGGTGAAAAAAATGGGCTGCGGGATGAGTCCCATAGCCCATAGCCTATCGCCCGTAGCCTGCGTTTACGGAGTAAACGTGGACAGCTGCAGGGGCGTTTCTTTTTCCTTTGTTTCCAGCGTTTCTTTCTTTTCGAAATAGACCTGTTTTTCAGCGATCTCGCGCAGGGACGTTACGATCTCCCTGTTCGTTGATTTTGTGAGGGGTTTCGCCCCTTTTATAAGCTGTTTGGAGCGCCGGGCGGCGAGATGGACCAGTTCGAAGCGGTTTTCCACCATTTCCATACAGTCTTCAACAGTTATTCGTGCCATTCATCTGTCTCCTTATCTCTTCGATCGCCTTCCGGAACGCTGTATAGGCCTTTCCAAGGTCATCGTTCAGAACAGTATACCCGAATTGTCCCCTGAGTGCAATTTCTTCTTCGACACGCTTCATGCGCGTGTCGATCTCCTTTTCTCCCCGCAGCAGCAGACGATTCTTCAATTCGGTCACAGATGGGGGTTCGATGAATATGAGGCGGGACGCCGGGCACTGTCCCTTGATGCTTAATGCCCCTTTTACATCGATATCGAGGATTATGTCCTTTCCCGTCTTGAGGATCGCCATGATCTCGGAACGGGGAGTACCGTAGAAATGACCGTGGACGTTTTCCCACTCGAGAAAATGTCCCTGATCGATCAATGCCTTGAAGGTGCCCTCATCGGTAAAATAATAGTCTGTCCCATCCTCCTCATGCGGCCTTTTTTTCCGCGTCGTGTACGAGACGGAAAACGCGCTCTTTCCGTCCTCCGCAAGAAAACGGTCAATGAGCGTTGACTTCCCGACCCCGGATGGGCCGGAAACAACGATAAGCACGCCTTTTCGTTCGGTGTTCACCTTGCCTCCGGGCGACTTTCAGGCCTATTCGATGTTCTGGACCTGTTCGCGCATCTTCTCTATCTCGACCTTTATCCGGATGACACGCTCGTTGATGTACAGGTCGTTCGATTTGCTGCCGATGGTGTTGGTTTCCCGGACCATCTCCTGGATAATGAAATCGAGTTTCCGCCCGATCGCATCCTCCGACGCCAGGGTCGTGCGAAAATTGTCGAGATGGCCCCTCAAGCGCACGATCTCTTCCGATATATCGAGGCGCTCCATGTAGATCGCCAGTTCCTGCAGGATGCGGGATTCATCGATCTCGGACGATTGTGTGACCTCGTGTATCTTGGCCCGAAGCTTTTCTTCGTGGGCCGTGATGACGCCGGGCCATCCCGCTTCGATCTCGCGGACAGTCGCTCCTATTGTCTCCATGCGCTCCGTCAGGTCCCCGGCAATGTAGCTGCCTTCACGGCCCCGCTCTTCATTGAGGGCATCGAGAAGCGCCGCGCATATCGTCGTCACAACATCCTCTGCAAGAGAGTGGTTCTCCTCGTAGACAAAGACATCCTTCAACCCGAGCACGCTTTCGACGGTGAGGTCTCCCGTGATCCCGTATGTATCCTTGAGGTCCCGCGCCATAGCCGCGTATTGTCCGACGATATTCTCGTTTATCCTCGGAATGGTGATCTCCTCGACGGCTTTCTCCCACTTTATCGTTACGTCTATTTTCCCTCGCCTCACATTTTTCTTGATGAGGTCCCTCAGTTTTTGCTCGGCGGCATAATCCGGCCGGGGGAGCCGTATGTTCATCTCGAGGTACCGGCTGTTCAGTGCCCGGGCCTCGCACATTATTTTACCCTGGGGGAATTCTTTCTCGATCCTGGCAAATCCTGTCATACTGTTCGGCATACTCCACCTCTCATTGCTTAAAGCCCATGCCGGGCTTCCTTGAGGCCCCGCTTCAACGATCCCCTCCATGCATTGAACAGCGCTATGGTCTGAAGCTCAGCGTAATCCGGATATGTCCATTCGAGCGCACGGTACGAGCCGCTTATGAACATCAGGGTGAGGTCGGCGTGTATCCCCTTACCGATGTAGGGCCGATGCGCATATCCTTTTGTGGTTGCGAGTATAACATGTTCGAGTGCGATATATCCAGCGTCTATGTTGACCTTCCTTCTGCCGTCGACGGCGTACTCTTCCTCGATCCCGTTTGTCGCCAGTTTGATATCAGGGAGGATATCGCGGTCAAAGACAGGCTCGAAGAGAATGAAGCAGCGCTTGAGGCCTTTCCCCATTTCTGCATCGTAATACGTGGTATGGGTGAACAGGGCAGGGCCCGATTTTTCCTCTATCGTCCCGGCAAGCCCGGTGAGGCTTTCAAAAACGGCGTCGAGGTCAACATCGTCATGGAAGATCAGACTGGCAAACAACTTTACCTGTTCGGGGAGCTTAACTTTTCCCATAGTATGAAATATTCCCTGTTCTTGCGTTCTTTTTCCCGCGGTGCTTCAACCGTTTTCAGGGCAAGGAGGCCAAGCCCTTCACCGAACCGCCTGATATCCTCCATGACGGCCTCTATCTGCCGGCCGTCCTTTACGATCCCGCCCTTTCCGACATTGTACCGGCCTACCTCAAACTGCGGTTTCACGAGGGAAATGATAGAGCCTCCTTCCCTGACGAGGCCGGTCACGGCCGGGATTATCTTCTTGAGCGAAATGAACGATACGTCTATCGTGACGATATCGACGATCTCTCCGATGTCGTCGAAGTGAAGGTACCGCGCGTTGAAATTCTCCTTGAGTATGACCCGGTCGTCTTTCCGCAATTTTTCATGGAGCTGATGGGTCCCGGAATCTACCGCGTATATCTTGCGGGCGCCCGCTTGAAGGAGGCAATCGGTAAACCCTCCCGTGGATGAGCCGACATCGAGGGCAACCCGGCCCGTGACGTCTATTCCGGAGGCATCGATGGCGGCTTTGAGCTTGATCCCGCCGAAGCTGACATAGGGAATGGGGTTCCCCTTTACTTCGAGGTGTACGCCCTGTTCGACCCTGGTGTCGGCTTTGAGGACCTTCTGACCGTCTGCCCAGACGGCTCCCGCCATAATGAGGACCTGTGCTTTTTCACGGGAAGGTGCGAGGCCGGACCTCGCGAGAAGGACATCTACGCGTTCTTTACCCACTGAGTGATCGTCCCTACGATGCTGTCACGGTCAAGGCCCAGAGACCTGCGCAGGGTGTCCTGTTTGCCGTGTGTGACAAAGGTGTCGGGGATACCCGCTGATTTGAAGGGCAGGCATACCCCGGCACGGCTGAGCGCCTCGGAGACCCCGCTTCCGAAGCCCCCGATCACGACATTCTCCTCGAGCGTGATGATCCGGCGGGTCCGTGACGCGACATCGAGAAGGAGTTTTTCGTCCATCGGTTTTATAAAACGGCCGTTTACGACGCCTGTCCTTATCCCGTCCGCTTCGAGCATTGACGCCGCTTCCATCGCTATGGAGACCATGATCCCGCAGGCGATGATCGTGATGTCTTCCCCCTCTTTGAGGAGTTCCCATGTGCCGAACTCTATCATCTTGAATTCGCTGTCGATGGGGACGCCGAGCGCATCCCCGCGCGGGTAGCGGATGGCGCACGGCCGGTTGTAGCGGTATGCCGAGTAGATCATGTGCCGCAGCTCGTTTTCGTCCCGGGGCGCCATGAGGGTCATGTTCGGTATATGGCGGAAATACGTGAGGTCGTACACACCGTGGTGCGTCGGGCCGTCCTGCCCGACGAGGCCGCTCCTGTCGACGGCGAAGACAACGGGGAGGTTCTGGAGGCACACATCGAGGATGATCTGGTCGTACGCCCTCTGGAGGAACGTGGAATAAATGGCGACTATGGGCTTCAAACCCCCGAGTGCCAGGGCAGCGGAGAATGTCACCCCGTGCTGCTCGGCGATGCCGATATCGTAGAACCTGTCGGGGAACATGTCGGAAAACTTGTCGAGGCCGGTCCCGAGGCCCATCGCCGCGGTTACGGCGACGATGCGGTCATCCATTTTTGCGAGTTCGATGATCGTCTCGCCGAATATGTCGGTATATGTCTTTTTCCCCTTTGAAAGGGAATGCCCCGTCGTCAACTCGAACGTGGAGATGCCGTGGAACCTTTCCGGATCGTCCTCTGCATGGGCATAGCCCTTTCCTTTCCGGGTGATCACATGGACAAGGAGCGGGCCTTTCAGCCTGCTCACATTCCGGAAAGTTTCACAGAGATATTCGATGTTGTGGCCGTCCACAGGCCCCACGTATGTAAAGCCGAGTTCCTCGAAAAGCATGCCGGGGCCGAATATGCCCTTGACCGCTTCTTCCAGGTACCGGGCCGTCTTATAGACCGTCGGCATGTTCTTCATCCGGTTTTTCAGTTCCTCGCGGATGCCGCTCATGAATTCGCCGGTCATGATGCGGTTGAGATGCGTCGAAAGCCCCCCGACATTCTTGGATATGGACATCTCGTTATCGTTGAGGACAACGATGAGGTCGCTGCGGAGGTGCCCGGCGTGGTTCAAGGCTTCAAAAGCCATGCCCCCCGTGAGCGACCCGTCGCCGATGACCGCTATGATCTTCGACGTGGAGCCCGTTTTCGCCTTGCTCTCCGCGAGCCCCGTCGCTACGGATATGGAATTGCTGGCATGGCCCGTGTCAAAGACATCGTAAGGGCCCTCAGCTTTGCAGGGAAAACCGCTTAAGCCTCCGTCCTGCCGTATGGTCGGAAAACTGTCGCGGCGGCCGGTGATGAGCTTGCACGTGTAGCACTGATGGCCGACATCCCAGATTATCCTGTCGTGCGGGGTGTCAAAGATGTAGTAAAGCGCAAGCGTGAGCTCGACTGCACCGAGATTTGAGGCGAGGTGGCCGCCCGTGTCGGATATGACCTTCGTGATGAATGGCCGTATCTCGGCCGCAAGCTCAATAAGCTGGGAAAGAGACAGCTTTTTCAGGTCTGCGGGGGAATTTATTGTTTCCAGAAGCATTTATGAGGCCCTGTTGCCGACGAAGCGCGCTATGTCTTCAAGAATACGGCCATTCTCTCCCAGAAATGCTATTGATTTGACTGCTTCATCAACGAGTTGTTCGAGCTTCAATTTTGAGGCCAGGATACCGTAATGTTTTACATAGGTTTGCTTATTAGCGTCTTTCTTCAATTTTTTGCCGACGAGTTCCTCATCGCCTTCAGCATCCAGTATGTCATCCATTATCTGGAACGCAAGGCCTATGGCATCACCGTACCGGGTGAAATTTTTCAGTTCCCGTGCCTTTGCCCCCCCGGCCAGGGCGCCGACCCGGACCGCCGCGCGGAGCATGGCCGCTGTTTTGTGAGAATGGATATAATGAAGGATGTTCTTCGTGCCTTCCTTGTTCTCGTATATAATGTCCATGACCTGGCCGCCCACCATTCCCTCCGCCCCGGCCGCGTACGCGATCTCGAAGACGATCTGCCGGGATACTTTCGGGCTTACCCTTTCCGAGAAACGGGGATCGGCAAGCACCCTGAAGGCTTCCGTCAGGAGTCCGTCGCCGGCCATGATCGCCACCGCCTCGCCAAAGGCCTTGTGGCAGGTCGGTCTGCCCCTGCGGACGTCGTCGTTGTCGACACAGGGAAGGTCGTCGTGGATGAGGGAGTACGTGTGTATCATCTCGAGGGTGCAGAAGCATGGCAGGAAATCGTCGGTGCTCTTGCCTTTCGCTTCACAGGCCGCGATGGCAAGTATCGGCCGGATCTTTTTTCCGTTGCTGAGGAGCATGTATTCCATGGCATCCCTCAGGACACCCGGTGTCGACACAAAACTCGTGCAGATGTCCTTCAATGCCTTTTCAACTATGATCTTTTTGTCGTGCAGGTAACTCGACAGATCCACTATTCATCTTCTCCGGTGAAGGGGACCTTCTCGACCCCGCCCCCTTCTTTTCTTATAAGGACCTCGACCTTTTTTTCTGCCTCGTCGAGCCTCTTTGACAGTTCCTTTGTCAGGGCAAGCCCCTCTTTGAAAAGGTCCAGGGCTTCGTCAAGAGGTATCTTCCCTTCATCAAGGGTCCTGACTATATCCTCCAGTTTCTTCAGCCCTTCTTCGAATTTCATGGAAGTACCTATTATAGAACGTAAACCCGCATTTTTGCAAGTGTTGATTTGCTGTTTGCAATTCCCTTTTAAGTCCTGTCCAAACCTGAAAGTATGGGGTACAATATCCCAGATGAATATCCCGTACGGCATCAGTGATGACATTGGTTTCCGCGATGCCATGGAAGATGAGCACGCAGTGTACGAAGATGCGGAGATGTCGTTTTTCAGCGCGGAGATATATGATGGGCACGGGGGAAGACGGCCTGCCCGGGTAGCTGCCGAAATGCTGACGCCGGTGTTTCTCCATGCCCTGAAGATGGAAATGAGGAAACCGGGGCCCGGCCGCAGGAGCGAAGCCGACCTTTTAAGGAAGGCGTATCTCGAGGTCGATGCATATATCGCAAAAAAACGGGCCAGGGCGGGAACGTGCGCCGTCCAGCTCTACATCAGGGGGGACCGGTTCATGGCTGCCAATACGGGTGATTCCCGGGTGATCATAGGGACGGGGGAAGGTGTCCGCGTACTCACCCGGGACCACAAGCCCGGTGATGGCCCCGAGCTCGCCCGTATCGAGGCGCTCGGAGGTACCGTTGCGGTGTTCGGCGTGCCCCGTGTCGGGGGCATTCTCGCCATAAGCCGGGCGCTTGGCGATGTGTGCCTCAAACCGTTCGTTACCCCGGAACCGCGCATTATTGAAGGAACGCTGGGAACAGAGAATGACCGGGCCGTCCTCGCGTGTGACGGCGTCTGGGACGTCCTTTCCCCGGAAGAGGTCATTGCGGCGGCAAGGCTCTATGACGACCCTCAGGCGGCGGCCCGATACATATCGGAGATGGCAAAGGAAGCGGGAAGCGGAGACAATATCACGGTCGTTGTCCTCGACCTCCGGCGCCACACGGCGGGGCTTCGCAGAAAAAAGATGAAGATAACCGGAATTTACGACAGGGCTGCTGAAAACATATGATCCCCCATCCCCTATCGCCCGTAGCCCATAGCCTGCTTTTATATGGATAACCTTCACCTTCTCGGAACGATAGCCATCATCCAGGCATTCGGGGTCATCAGTCCCGGCCCGGATTTCGTCATGTGCGTACGGAATTCCCTGATGTATTCCCGAAGGTCAGGGGTTTTCACGGCCGTGGGTTTCGCCCTGGGCGTCGCGCTCCATGTTACATACCTCATAGCGGGGATCGCGGTCATCATCGCGAGGTCTCCCGTTCTGTTCAGCATGATCAAGTATTTCGGAGCAGCATATCTTTTCTCCATGGGTATCCGCTCGATAGCCGCGCGCTCGTTTGGTGTGGACACGTCGCCTGAGAAGGCACAAAAAGATATTTCACCTCTTAATGCCGTGTGGACCGGGTTTCTCACCAACATATCGAACCCGAAGGCAGGTCTCTTTTTTCTCGGCCTTTTCACGATCGTGGCCGGTCCCGGCACCCCGCGCTTTGTGCTCGTTATCGCTGGAATGATCATGGTCATCGAGACGGTCCTCTGGTTCACTCTTGTCGCGTACTTCTTTAACCAGCGGCACGTGCGGTCCCTGGCCGACCGCTTCCAGGGCTACTTCAACCTTATTTTCGGTGCCCTCCTGATCCTCATAAGCATACGAATTGCAGTGTTCCCGGGGTAGGGATGGTTCTGCGTTCTGCGTTCTACGTTCTACGTTCTGCGTTCTGCGTTCTACGTTAAAAGACTTAATGTGTATTGGTTTCGATCATGCAGGACGGTCAGCCCCTCCGGGGCGCCTCCCTTTTTTATTTGTCAATGATATTATTAACGTAGAACGCAGAACGCGGAACGTAGAACGTTTCCCCCCCGGGGGACCTTGAACGAGGAACGCAGAACGTGGTATAGTAGCCTCGGCTCTTGTGATCCTTCAGGAAACCCATGAGTGCAGACAACGTATAAGGGGCGGATGCTGCAATGGGTGATGGGAACAAAACCATCGACAGGAGGATTACATCATGGAAGAAAAGCTTGCAAACCCCGCACCGCTCGGTTTGATGGGGTTCGGTATGACCACGGTACTTCTCAACATTCACAATGCGGGATTTTTCCCCATCGGTTCAATGATACTTGCCATGGGCGCTTTCTATGGGGGCCTCGCGCAGATCATCGCGGGCATACTGGAATACAAGAAAGGGAACACCTTTGGCGTAACGGCATTCACATCGTACGGACTTTTCTGGTGGACGCTCGTTTTCATACTTGTGTTCAAGGGGCTTCCCGGCAATTCGGAGTCCTTCATAGGCTGGTACCTTTTTATGTGGGGGCTCTTCACCTTCTTCATGTGGTTCGGGACGTGGGGAAAGAACAGGGGCATCCAGTTCGTCTTCCTGAGCCTTTTCATTTTGTTCTGGCTGCTCGCCATCCGCGATTGGAGCGGCAGCGCCGCCATCGGCACCCTCGCCGGATGGGTGGGGATCATCTGCGGCCTCTCAGCGATCTACGTGGCCATGGGCGAAGTTCTGAACGAAGTCCACGGCAGGGTGGTACTGCCGCTTGGGGAGATAAAAAAATAGCCGTCAGGATCGTGAGTCGTAAGGCGTAAGGTGAAAAAGACGAAACCTTGCGTCTTACGATTTCTTTTGCCAATCCAAATTTTTGTACTGCGTGTACAAGATGGCACCGCACCAGAGAAAAGCAAGGACCATGAGAAAGGAGCCGAAGAAATGGGAGAGGTTGGCGATGGCGTGATCGAGCTTCAAAAGGCCGAGCTGTCCCAGGATATTGTTCCAATCGTGGTACCCGGGAACATCCTGGCCGGTAACGCCGCCGATGAGGATAAGCTCCTGGGCGCGCGCGTCGTTTATGTAAGGCGCCATGTCGATGAAATTCTGGCCCGTCCACCACAGGGCAAACGATGCCGCAAATACATCCTTCTTTTTCATGAATGCGGCGAGGCACACAACGGGCACCAGGACCTGCATGATGCTTCCGCCCAGGGTCCTGATGAAATCCCCGAAGAATCCGAAAAAGATGTGCCCGGCCTCATGAAACGGGATATTGATATTGTGGAAGAAAGAATGTCCCGCGAGCTCCGATGAGGGAAGGGTGATCATCAGCCGGATGCCTGCTGTCAGGATCACGAGGAATATGACGCACCGTCCCGCAAAGAAGAGGATATTCACGTTGTTCTGGGCCGGAAAGAAAAGGCCGATGAGGTTCCTGCGCCGTTCTGTGTCAGCCGGTGCCCTGACGGCATGACTGCCGGCTCCCGCAGATATGTTGTGCATTTCCATCAGTGTCCCGTAGGCCGCCGAGGCCTCTTTGAGCCTCACCCAATCACCGGTCCGGGCGACCTCGCTTTTGATCTCCTGATAGGCTTTTTCGATCTGTTCGACAGGGGCCCCGTCAGGGACCCCGAGAACACCATAACTGTTTTCGGGTACCGGGCTCATGTGCCCCTACAGCTGGAACGTCAGACATATAAGGGCAATAGCCAGCCAGGCCCCGACAACCATGATTATCCTGCATCTTTTAGCGAGAAACATTTTTCGTAATCCTGACGATAAAGCGGCCCTCACTATTTTACCTCCTGATGGCTTTGCCGATATTATCGGACAGGGATGCCCTTAAATTAAATGATAATTGTCACAGGCCCGTCCGCAGGGGCAAAAATTCCGTTTACGGTCTCACAAATACCGTGATTATGTGTTATTATAGGGAAAGGCTATGGGCAATGGGTAATAGGTGATAGGGAATTTTAGCATACGCGTGTCCTATCGCCCATAACCTATCGCCCATTGCCTGTCAGTTCGGTATTCAACCGTGTTCACGTATGTGATAGGATTGCAGGAAGGACACAGTATCGATCGTTATTGGGAGGTCCCTGATGAAAAGAACCTGTTCGCTGCTGGCTGCTTTTTTCCTGATGTTTTTGCTTTCGGCCGGCTGTACCAAGAAGGAGGCCCCGAGGACCATCAAGGAATATCCGATGAACGCCGCGGACGTTATAACGCGAAGCAACGTTGCTTTCGACCCTGCAGTGTCGGTTGACGGCAAGGGTTCCGTGCGGGTTGACGCACCCGGCCATATGGTCGTTCACCTCTATGAGATCACGGATGCCGGTGTAGACAACGCACGTTTGGTTTACAGGGCGAAAGTTAAGACAAAGGACGTCGAAGGCAGGGTGTTTCTTGAAATGCGCGTCGTTTTTCCGGGAAAGGGCGAGTATTTCTCGCGCGGGCTTGACACGTACCTCACGGGAACGAACGACTGGACAACACAGGAAACCCCGTTCTTCTTGAAAAAGGGCCAGAGACCCGAGATCGTGAAGCTCAATCTCGTCGTGACAGGCAAAGGAACAGCCTGGATCGATGACGTAAAGCTCATCCGGGGGCCGCTGAGATAGCCATTGCGAAGGCCGTATCGTGAAATACCAGACAGGTGAAATAGGGAAGGTTATTCTGGCCCATTTCGAGGATGGCGACGAGATAATCTCCAATCTTGTTACTATCGTTCGAAAGGAGGGTATCAGGGGGTGTATTTTCTACCTCCTCGGCGGCCTGACCGAAGGGAGGATCGTGGTCGGTCCCGTGAACGACGATGTGAGGCCCCCGGAACCCACCTGGCGCGATATTGTAGACAGCCACGAGACCCTTGCAATAGGAACTGTATTCTGGCACGGGGACGAGCCCCGGGTCCATATTCACGGAACATACGGAAAGTTTGATAGTGTAAAGACCGGCTGCCTGCGCGATGAGGCGAAAACATTTCTTGTGCTGGAGGCCGTCATCCTGGAGCTGAAGGGGATCAACGCGGTCCGCGAGACAGATCCCGATATTCGCATGGCCCTGTTAAAATTAATAGATAGATAAGCAGTCGTACGGAAGGAGCGCAGCATGGCAATCTCACCCCTGGCAGGAAAGCCCGCCCCGCGGGAGATACTCATAGATGCCGTAAAACTCGAAGCGGAATACTACGACCGCAAACCGGACATGAACGATCCGCTGCAAAAGGTCAGTTTCGGGACAAGCGGCCACCGGGGGTCAGCCCTGCGCGGCACGTTCAATGAGGCGCACATCCTCGCGATAGCGCAGGCCATATGCGGGTACCGCCAGATGCAGGGAATTGACGGCCCTTTATACATGGGCAAAGATACTCACGCGCTGTCCGGCCCGGCCCAGAGGACGGCACTTGAGGTTTTTTGCGCCAACGGTGTGGAAACCGTGATACAGCAGGGCGACGGGTACACCCCGACACCGGTCATATCCCACACCGTACTCACGCATAACCGTTCAGGCAAGAGCGTCCCGGCCGACGGCGTCGTTGTGACGCCGTCGCACAACCCTCCTGAAGACGGGGGGTTCAAATATAATCCCCCTCACGGGGGCCCGGCCGACACGCAGGTGACCCGCTGGATAGAAGACCGTGCGAACGAATTGCTCAGAGAGGGCAACCGCGGTGTGAAGAGAATGGGATATGATGCCGCGCTGCAAGCCGCATCGACCCGGCATGCCGATCTTATCGGGCCGTACGTAAAGGACCTGGACAGCGTGATCGACATGGCGGCCATACGGTCTGCCGGCATCAAGATAGGGGTCGATCCCCTCGGGGGGTCCTCGGTTCAGTACTGGGAACCGATAAAGGACCTTTACGGTCTCGATATAACCGTTGTGAATACCGCCATTGATCCCACCTTCTCGTTCATGACCGTCGACCACGACGGCAAGATCCGGATGGACTGTTCAAGCCCCTATGCAATGGCCGGACTGGTAGCCATGCGGGACCGCTTCCAGATAGCGTTCGCGACAGACACGGATGCCGACCGCCATGGCGTGGTAAGCCCGTCAGCCGGGCTCATGAACCCGAACCACTACCTCGCCGTCGCGATATACTATCTCCTCACGCATCGCCCTGGCTGGCCCAAAGATGCCGTTATCGGTAAGACCCTTGTCAGTTCAGGGTTGATAGACCGCGTTGTGCACGACCTCGGGAGAAAGCTTTCCGAGGTCCCGGTGGGATTCAAATGGTTTGTCGACGGCCTTTTGAGCGGATCGTGCTGTTTTGGGGGAGAGGAAAGCGCCGGTGCGAGCTTCTTGAGAAAGGACGGTACCGCCTGGACCACGGACAAGGACGGCATTATCCTTGGCCTCCTGGCGGCCGAGATGACCGCGCGAACGAAGCTGGACCCGGGCGAGCTTTATGAACAGCTCGCAAACAGGCTCGGGAGGCCCGTTTACAGGCGTATCGACGCAGTGACAACTCCGGGCGAAAAGGCAGCCATAAGTGCGCTGACTCCCGGGACGGTACCTGCAGGCAATCTCGCAGGTGAACAGATCATCTCGAAGTTGACGCATGCGCCTGCCAACAATGCGCCGATAGGCGGGCTCAAGGTGTCCACGGCAACCGGCTGGTTCGCCGTCCGGCCGTCGGGCACGGAAGACATATATAAACTGTACGCCGAAAGCTTCCGCGATGAAGCTCATCTCGAGATGATCATCGACGGGGCGCGGGAGATCATAAAAGGGGCGCTGGGGAAGAAGGCGTAAGGCGTAAGGCGTAAGGCGTAAGGCGTAAGGCGTAAGGCTTCTACCCCTTGTCGTCATTCCCGCGAAAGCGGGAATCCAGTGTCTTGAGGTATTTTTTCGCTTTACGGTTTCTGGTGTGTGTTTACGCAGTACATCAATGAAAAGGAGGGTTTCTATGAAGAGAGTTGTAACCGTATTGATGGTCGTATTCATGGTGCTTGTGCTTGCAGGTGCCGCGTTGGCTGCCGAAAAGAAGGCCGCGAAACAGCCTGCTGAAAAACCCGCCGGCGTCATGGTCGATGTGGTCAAGGTACAGGCAACAGTCGACTCGGTTGACGCCGCAAAACGGACCGTCACGCTAAAGATGCCGAACGGTGTGCAGCGTACGGTAAAGGCCGGTCCGGAGGTGAAGAATTTTGACCGGATCAAAGCAGGGGACAAGGTGACCGCGCGGTTCCTCGACTCCGTGGCTGTCGTTGTGGCCAAAAAGGGTGAACAGCCGGCCGCATCCGGCGCACAGACCATCGAGGTTGCGCCGAAGGGCGAGAAACCCGGCGTTGTCGTTGTCAATACGTTAGATATTACAGCAGTCGTTGAAAAGATAGATTACAAGAAGCGCGTCATCTCCTTGAAGGGCCCGGAAGGAAACGTCAGGGATTTTGTCGTCGATAAGTCGGTCAAGAAGTTCAATAATATCAAGAAAGGCGATGATGTCTTCGTGCGCTTTACGGAAGCCGTTGCCATAACCGTGGACGCACCGGCGCAGAAATGATTGAAAAACGTTCTGAGTTCTACGTTCTGAGTTCTACGTTAAGAGCGAGAACACTCATTCAGGGCGCGGAACGTAGAACGCGGAACGCGGAACGCAGAACCATGATTTTAACACGCCGGATCATACCAGCCGCTCTCCTCGTAGTCCTCGTTCTTCTCGGGGGATGTGCTACGCCCGTGGGGGTGGGGCGCCTCGATGTGCAGGGATCGTACCGCAAACTCACGGCCAATGTCCTCACGCATTCTTCTTTGAGTGCGCCAACGATGCAGATATTGAACCGCAACGGCCTCGCGGAGCGGTTCAAAGAGGCGCCGGAGGATGTCATAGCCAGAATACACAAGGGCGTTCCGACGGAAAATGAGGCGGACCGGCTTTTTGCCCTTGCGGAGCTTTCGTTCCTCCATGCATCCGGCAGCGAGGACAGGTCGTATTATCTCGCCTCGGCTGTGTACGCCTACGCTCTTCTTTTCCCGAAGGGCGAGGGGTGTCCGGTCGATCCGTTCGATCCCAGGTTCCGGACAGCTGTCGATATTTATAATCTCGGCATAGCCGAAGGCCTCGCGTCTGCAGACGGGTCCGAGGTCGAGCTGAAAGGGGGGACGCATAAGCTGCCTTTCGGCGCGATTACCATCTCCGTTGATCCGGCATCCTTTCGATGGAGTTCATATACCCTCGTTCGTTTTTACAATGCGGCCCGGTTTTCAATACGCGGTCTGCGCAATGAATATCGCTGGCCGGGTATAGGGGCTGCCCTTGTCGCTGCGACGAAGTACAGCCCCGATGCGTCCGGGAAGGCATTAGCGCGCGTACCGCCCGACATAAAGGTAGCCGTGACGGCCCTGCTGCGCCTTGACGATCCCGGTGGTACTTTGAAAACGGGCAATGTCAGGGGAAAGATCGAGCTGTACACGACCGATTCCCCTAAGGCCATAATGATAGAAGGCCGGCGGGTGCCTGTCGAATTCAACGAATCGGCGGCACTCGCATATACCCTTGAAGGATCGCGGGTTTACAGCACGGAGACGAAAGGGTTTTTCTCGGGCAGTTTCTCGCTTTTCAAGGAGCAGTCCAGGTTTCCCGAGAATATCTTTTTCATGACCCCGTATAAAAAGGGCCACATACCCGTCGTGTTCATTCACGGCACGGCATCGAGTGCGGCGCGCTGGGTGGAAATGCTCAATGAATTATATAACGACCAACGCCTGTGGGGCCGCTATCAATTCTGGTCTTTCACGTATAATACGGGGAACCCCATCCTGTATACGGGAGGCATGCTGGCAAACGGTCTCAAGGAATTGGTCCGCGCGCTTGACCCGGATGGGGCGGACGCAGCGCTCAAGCAAATGGTCATCATAGGTCACAGCCAGGGCGGCATCCTGGCCAAATTTCCCGTGATAGACAGCGGAACGCGTTTCTGGGACAACGGGTCGGAGGTCCCGTTCGACCGGATCGATGTTTCCGCACCGACACGGGCCATGCTCAGGAAAAGCTTTTTTTACGAGCCGCTTCCTTTCGTCAGGAGGGTCGTTTTTATCTCGACCCCGCACAGGGGCAGCTATGTGGCCGGAGGATGGATCGGGAAATTATCGGGCAGGTTCATTCATCTGCCTTTCCAGGTACTCGACGCCATGAAAGAGGTCATGACCAAAAACCCGGACGTCATCGACATGTCGACGTTCCAGGGTATCCCCAAAAGCACGGGGAATATGGACCCGAACAGCCCGTTCATAAAGACCTTTGCATCCATCCCTATCGACCCGGGCGTCACGGCCCATTCGATCATCTCAGTGGAAAATATAGATTCTCCCAAAGAAAAATGGACGGACGGTGTTGTAAAATACACCAGTGCGCACATTGACTACGCAGCGTCGGAACTGGTCGTGCATTCAGGCCATTCGACCCAGGGGGAGCCGGAAACGATAGAAGAGGTCCGAAGGATACTGCTGCTGCATATCGGAATACAATAGGGAGCTCAAGGCTCAAGGCTGAAGGCGAACGGTGACCTGTTTTGGAACGTTTCACAGACATTACTTTATCACATTCACGGGGGCCCCA
>CALMFJ010000013.1 GCA_937862865.1 uncultured Pseudomonadota bacterium
CCTTCAGGATCCCTTTCAGGGTATGAAAAACCTCTGCGCCCATACGCAGCGCCTCGGTAAACGATCCCGCGCCTGCCGGAACGATCATGAATTCCTGGACGTCCAGGGAGTTCTGCGCGTGCGCGCCGCCGTTTATGACATTCATCATCGGGACGGGTATCTCGCGTCCGCGGACCCCGCCTATATACCGGTACAGTGACATCCCCAGGAAATCGGCTGCCGCCCGTGTTGTTGCCATGGACACGCCCAGCATCGCATTCGCGCCGAGCGTCGACTTGTTGTCCGATCCGTCGGTATCGACGAGGACCCGGTCGACATATGCCTGATCAAGAGCGTCAAGACCTTCGACCTCCGGGGCTATGATGTTGTTCACATTCTCGACAGCCTTCTGCACACCCTTGCCCTTGTACCGCTTCGCGTCGCCGTCACGCAGTTCGAGGGCCTCTCTTGCCCCGGTGGACGCCCCGGAGGGCACGATCGCCCGGCCCATCGCACCGCTCTCGAGTCCAACCTCAACCTCAACCGTCGGATTCCCCCGGCTGTCCAGCACTTCCCGCGCGTAAACATCGTATATTATCGACATGAGATCCTCCTTCCGTGCCTGATAGATCGACCGAAAGACACGGTCGATATCCGCAGGATACCATACGAACAAAAATCCTTCAAATTCTCCCCTTTTTGTAAAGTATTGCCAACCCACCCATGAACACGGTACTATGAAAAAGCATCATGCGGCGTTATTCTGAAATCGGAGCTCAGGAGATGAAAAAGGACAATATCTTTTCGCGGGTCCCGAAGGTCATACCCGATGAAATATTCGAAACGATCGTTCTAAGCGGGAGCATAAAGATAGAACGGATCATATCGGACGGTCATACCACACCGGAGGATAGCTGGTACGACCAGGACCACGATGAATGGGTCATACTCCTGAAGGGCATCGCGGAGATAACCTTTGAAGATGAACCGCAGCCCATGACCCTCAAACCGGGCGACTACGTCCTCATCCCCGCCTTCACCCGCCACAGGGTAATCCGCACAGACAAAAAACAACCGACCATCTGGCTGGCGATCCATCTTTCGTGAAACGCAAGACGCAAGACGTAAGGAGCAAAGGCGTCTCGTTCCGGATGCAGAAAGTGATGCATAAAAGGGCCGTGAAGAAATTCACGGCCCCTGGTTTTTGAACACCTCATGGTTTGCGTTTTACGTTTTACGTCATACGTATCGTCCCGATATGTAGTTCGACAGGTGCTCGATCAGCATGTCCTTTTCGGAAATGATCGATTTTACGACGTCGCCGATCGAGATAAGGCCGACAAATTTATCTTTGTCGAATACCGGGACGTGGCGTATACGTTTTGCGGTAATGAGGACCATGCAGTCTTCGACGGATGTGTCCGGCTTTACCGTGAACATTTTATCGAGAGGGGTCATGATCTCCGCTACCTTCGTGTCGCGGGATGATTTGCCCTTCAGGATGACCTTCCGGGCATAGTCCCTTTCCGATATGATCCCGTATACCTTCCCTTTGGCGTCCATGACCATCAGAGCGCCGATCTCTTTTTCACCCATCAGTGCCAACGCTTCGAAAACGGTATTTTCGGGCGTTACGGACCAGATTTCCTTGTTCTTATTCTTGAGAATTTCCTGTGCAGTCTTCATATCCCAAAGCCCCCTAAAATTATTTAGCCTTTACAACTCAACAACCTGTCTAACTTAAGTATATAAAGAAACCCGGATGCAGGCAAGGCCATTTTGACTTAAATTATCAAAAATAGAGGTCCCTCTCCCCGGCCTCGAGCCTTGCAAGCCTCTTCTTTGTCTCCTCACGCATCTTCGGGTTGGGTATCATGTCGAGATGCATGCGGATAATCTCCTCGCCTGCCGCCCTGGTCCCGGGCGACGCATAGTCCAGGATGAATTCCTTGAAGGTCAGTATCGCGTTCGGCTGGCAGATATTCTGGATCTCCCCTGTCTTTGCAAGCGCCATGAACCTGTCGCCGGTCCTTCCCTGGCGGTAGCACGCCGTGCAGAAACTGGGAAGGTAACCCGACTGGCAGACACTCAGGAGCATTTCGTCCGTCGTGCGGTGGTCCTCCACCTGGAACTGCTTGTATGACGTCTCTTCCGGTTTTTCAATGTCCCTGTGGTAGCCGCCGACGCCCGTGCAGGACCCCGCACTGATCTGCGATATGCCGAGGGCTATGACCTCGTCCCGGTAGCCCGGCGGTTCCCGTGTCGAAAGGATCATGCCGGTGTAGGGGACGGCAAGCCTGATGATCGATACCATCCTCTTGAAATCATGGTCATTCACGAGGTGCGGGAATGTTTCGAAATTTACCCCTTCTGCCGGCCTCATCCGGGGGACCGATATGGTATGGCACCCGACCCCGAAGCGCTCCTCGAGATGAAGCGAGTGGAGCAGCAATCCGAGGATCTCAAATTTATAGTCGTAGAGTCCGAAAAGAACGCCTAAACCCACGTCGTCGATACCGGCCTCCATAGCACGGTCCATTGCCGTCGCATGCCAGTCGTAATCCCCCTTGGGGCCTGACGGGTGGCACTTTTTGTACGTCTCACGATGATATGTCTCCTGAAAAAGGATGTATGTGCCAATTCCCGCTTCTTTGAGCCTGCGGTAATCCTCGACGGTGGTCGCCGCTATATTCACATTGATGCGCCGGATGCTTCCCGTCGACTCCTTGACCGAATAGATCTTTTTCATTGCCTCCAGGACGTAATCGATCGGGCAATTCTTCGGGTCCTCGCCGACCTCGAGGGCAATGCGCTTGTGCCCCATGGCCTCGAGGGCAATGACCTCGCGTTCTATTTCTTCCATTGTCAGGCGCTGTCTCGGAATTTCGTTATGCTGCCTGTACCCGCAGTAAATGCAGTTATTGATGCAGTAATTGCTTATGTAAAGCGGGGCAAAGAGAACAAGGCGCTTTCCGTATATCTTCTCCTTGACCTCGCGCGACGCCTTGAAAAGGGCATCCTGCGCATCTCCCTCGGCGGCATGGAGAAGCACCGCCGTTTCGTATGGATCAAGGCCCTTCGCTTCCCGCCCTTTCTCTATGATATCGAGGGCCTCCTTTACCGAAGCCCCCTTCGCTTTTTCAAGGGCCTGATATATCTTTGCTTCATCAATAAAATCGGCCCGCTGTGCCTGATCTTTTTTATTCATGTGCGGCCTCCGTCACGTAAGTATATTGCGCGGTTCACGAAAAGTAAAGCGGCCGCGACGCCCTCATTTTTCTCCATTTCCCAGCACCCCCCGGACCTCGGGAAAGGGCTTTAAGGCCCTCTCGAGGATCCCCATCACGTGCGCTATCACGACCCCGTAATTCACGATCGGTATCCCGGCACGCTGCGCCACCATTATGCGGTGAAGCATCTCCTTGCGGTTTATCATACACGCCCCGCAGTGTATGATCAGCTTGTACTGCGAGATGTCCCCGGGCAGTTCAATGCCGCTGACCCACGCGTAATCCAGCGGCCCTCCCACGATCTGGTTCAGCCATCGCGGTATCTTGACCGTTCCGATGTCATCCTCAACCCTGTGATGGGTACACGCCTCCGAGATGAGCACTTTATCGCCCGGTTCGAGATCATCGATGGCCCGCACACCCTCCACAAGCATGGTGAGGTCGCCCTTCAGCCGTGCAAAGAGTATCGAAAAAGACGTCATGGGAACATCTTTAGGCGTGTCCGCGGCTACCTTGTTGAAAGCCTGGGAGTCGGTAACGACGAGGCGCGGCCTGTCCTTAAGCGCGGCCAGGGCTGCTTTCAGCTCCCTTTCCTTCACGACGAACGCCATCGCCTCGTTGTCCAGTATGTCGCGGATCGTCTGGACCTGGGGGAGGATAAGCCTTCCCTTCGGGGCGGCAAGGTCGATGGGAGTGACAAGAACGACCGTGTCACCCGGAGAGATGAGGTCCCCCAGGATCGTCGGGTTCATGAAGTCCTTCGGGGCCTCTTTGATCATGGCCATCTTGAGCTCGTCGATGCCCTGACGGGTCAGCGCGCTTACCGCGACCACGGGCCGGGCACTTAAGCGGGCCGCCTCACCGGGGTCATACCCGGGATGCCGGTCCATCTTGTTCACAACGATGATGGCGGGCACCCTGTTCTTCCCGGCCTTCTTGATTATGTCCTCCTCGAACCGCCCGAAACCGGCGGCCGGGTCGACCACGAGAAGCATGAGGTCCGTCTTGTTGAGAACGCCAAGGGCCTTTTCAATTCTGAGCCTGCCGAGGTCGCCGGTGTCGTCGATACCCGCCGTGTCGATGATGACGACCGGCCCGATCGGCAGTATCTCCATGGATTTATAGACCGGGTCCGTGGTAGTACCGGGGACATCGGAAACGATCGCAATGTTCTGGTTTGTCAGCGCGTTAATAAGGCTTGATTTTCCGGCATTGCGCCTTCCGAAGATCGCTATGTGAAGCCGGCTGCCCCGGGGTGTCTGGTTAAGCGTGTCGGTCATTTTTCTTTTTCCTGCCTCTTTACCTTTTTCGATCCCGCTATGCCCGGCCGTGTCAGTTCCCGGGACGCGAAGATCGACCCTATTTCCTCGGGGGAAAAATACCCTTTTTCCGCGGCAACCTCCCCGATCGTCTTGCCTTCAGCGCGCGCCGTCCTCGATATCTCCGATGCCGCTTCGTGCCCGACGTAGGGGGCGAGGGCCGTGGCGAGGCACAGGCTTTCCTCGAGCCATTGTCTGCAACGCCCTTCGTCCGCGGTTATCCCGTCGACAAGCTCCGTCCGGAAGATGGATACCGCGTTGACCATGATCTTAAGCGCGGTCAGGAGATTGAAAGCGATCAGCGGCATGAAGGCGTTGAGCTCCAGCTGTCCTGAAGATGCCGCAAGGGTCACCGCATGATCAAGGCTCATGACCTGAAAGGCCACACTCGACGCCATCTCGCTGATGACGGGATTTGCCTTGTCGGGCATGATCGAGGACCCTTCCTGGCGAACGGGCAGCCGTATCTCCGCGAGGCCGCCCCCGGGGCCCATGGAAAGAAGGCGCAGGTCCGCCGAGATCTTGGCGAGATTCACGGACGCCGCCTTCACGAGCGCCGAGACCTCGGCGAACACATCGGCGTTCTGAGTGATATCGATCATGTTCTCCGCACGCGCAATGCCGAGGCCGGTGATGCTCTGTAATTCTTCAATAGCGTACGCGATATATTCGCGGTGTGCATTAAGGCCGGTCCCGACGGCCGTTCCGCCGAGATTGACCTGCCTTAAGCGCTCTTCAGCCTTGAAGAGGCGCCACCTGTCGCGGGCAAACGCCTCCGCGTACGCACCGAACTCCTGGCCCAGCATGATGGGAACGGCATCGCGCATCTCGGTCCGCCCCAGCTTCAAGATCCCCGCAAATTCCTTTTCCTTGTCCTGGAAAGATCCTTGAAGCCGGGCAATATTCTCGCTCAAGGTTATGACAAGCCTCACCGCGGCCACCTTCAGGGCGGTCGGGTACACGTCATTGGTCGATTGGGAGAGATTCACATGGTCGAGAGGGTTAACGAGCCGGTAATCGCCCTTTTGCCCCCCGAGGACCTCGATGGCCCGGTTGGCCAGCACCTCGTTCATGTTCATGTTGGTCGAGGTCCCGGCCCCGCCCTGAAAGGCGTCGACGACAAACTGGTCGGCGAGCGCCCCTGACGCCACTTCCTTTGCCGCAGCGACAATCGCCTCACCGGTCCCCTTATCGAGAAGCCCGGCACGCATGTTCGCGAGTGCGCAGGCCTCCTTGACCTCTGCGAGCGCCGTGATCATCTCGCCGGGCACGCGGAAGGCAGAAACGGCAAAATTTTTCATCGCCCTTTGCGTATGGATGCCCCAATAGGCCCCGACGGGCACTTCCATCTCGCCCAGCATGTCTCTTTCGGTCCTGAAGTTGATCATCACACCCGTACCCTTGTTATAGACCCTACCACGCAAACAAACCACAAAAATTGACCTGCGTCAATGACATCCGGGTTCATCCGTTTTATGATAAGAAGATAAAGAAGGAGGATGCCATGAGCGAAAACTTTATCGCACTCGACAAAGAAACGCGGCCGTTCGGCCTTCAGGACCTCGCCGTATACCAGGAGCATTCGGTCGTGAGCAGGGAGATTGTCCGGAAACCATCCGGGACCATGACCGTCTTCGCATTCGACAAAGGTGAGGGTCTGAGCGAGCATACCGCCCCGTTCGACGCGGCCGTTTATATCCTCGAAGGCGACGCCAGGATAACGATAGACGGCAAGCCGCACACCGTGAAGGGAGGGGAAATGATCATTATGCCGGCGAATAAGCCTCATGCCCTGAAAGCGGTAACCCGTTATAAAATGCTCCTTGTCATGATCAAGTAGCGAAGTTGCTGCGTGAGCAGCGAAGATCAGATAGCACCGGTGTCATACCCTGCGCTTCCGGTCCTTGATGACCGGAAGCGCAGGGGTTTTCAGGCCGCTCTAGAATTTGTTTCGCGGTGTATAGTGGGTATGCAGCAGGTGATGCGATTTTTCGCCCAGCGGCGCACCCAGGAATTCTTCGTAGATCTTCTTGATCGACGGGTTCTCGTGGGATTTCCTGTACTTCAGGTGTGCGTCCTCGGTGTAAAGGGCCTTAGCCCTTAAGGTCCGGATCTCGTTGTCGACCGGGACCGGCTGACCGCCGCCGCCAACGCACCCGCCCGGACAGGCCATGACCTCGATAAAATGATAGTCGGCCTCACCGCACTTGATCTTCTCAAGCAGCTTGCGGGCGTTGCCGAGCCCGTGGGAGACTGCGACCCTGACATCTCCTATGCCTTCAACCGGCACCGTCGCCTCTTTGATCCCTTCAAGCCCGCGCACCGCTGCAAATTCGACGTTCTCGAGGACCCTGCCTGTCGCGACCTCATAGGCCGTTCTCAACGCCGCCTCCATAACGCCGCCGGTGGCGCCGAAGATCGTGGCGGCCCCGGTGTATTCACCCATCGGGTCGTCATACATTTCGTCGGGCAGGCCCTCAAAATCAATACCCGCCTGTTTTATCATCTTGGCGAATTCCCGGGTCGTCAGGACGTAATCGACATCTTTATAACCACTGTCGTACATCTCCGGCCGGTTGCATTCGAACTTCTTGGCCGTACAGGGCATAACGGATACGACCACGATATCCTTCGGGTCGACACCCGCCTTTTTGGCGAAATACGTCTTCGCCAACGCACCCAGCATCATGTGCGGGGACTTGCAGGTGGATAGATGGTCGAGGAGCTCCGGGTAGAAATGCTCGATAAACTTGATCCAGCCGGGGCTGCAGCTCGTGATCATCGGAAGGACCCCGCCTTCCTTTACGCGCTTCAAGAGTTCGGTCCCTTCTTCGAGAATGGTCAGGTCGGCGGCGAAATTGGTATCGAAAACCCGGTCGAAACCCAGCTTCCGGGCTGCCGCCAGCATCTTCCCGGTGACAAGGGTGCCCGGCGGATACCCGAACTCCTCGCCAAGGGCAGCCCTGACCGCCGGCGCGTCCTGGATGACAACAAACTTGGTGGGATCATAAATGGCCGCGAACACCTCATCGATATATTCTCTTTCCGTGATCGCCCCCACGGGACAGACGATTGAGCACTGTCCGCAGGCGGTGCACGCGACATCGTTGATATCACGGTCAAACGCGGGCTCGACCCGCGTGTCGAAGCCTCTTCCCTGCGTGAAAAGGGCCGTCACGGACTGTATCTCCTGGCAAACGGTTACGCAGCGCCTGCACAGGATGCATTTGTTCTGGTCACGCCGTATAGCAGGCGAGGACTCATCGATCCTTCCGCCTGACTTGTCCCCGGTGAACCTGAGTTCCCGGATGCCGAGCTCATATGCGAGGGACTGCAGGTCGCAATGGAGGTTCTTGGCACAGCTCAAACATTCAAAAGGATGGTTCGACAGGAGCATCTCGACGGAAAACCGCCGCGCTTTGCGAACCCTGTCGGTATTTGTGTATATTACCTGGCCTTTGGCGACCGGTGAAACGCAGGCCGCCTGAAGCGTACGGTTCCCCTCGACTTCAACGAGGCAAACCCTGCATGCTCCGATCGCCTGGACCTCAGGAAGGTAGCACAGTGTCGGTATGTGGACATTTGCCATCTTTGCCGCATCTAATATGCTGGTTCCCTCTTCGACCTCTATCGGACGCCCGTCAATTGTAAGGCTGATCTTCATATAGACACGCTCCTTAATTCATCCTGTATTATTCGCTTGTCCTCACGTAGCAGTGGAGACACCGTTTTGCTTCTTCAACGGCCGCCTTATTGTCGTAACCGAGGACAACCTCATTGAAATTCCGCTCACGTTTTGATACCGGCAGGTGAGGCATTTTTGCCCTGCCGATCTCTTTCTGGTATTCCGCTTCATCATACGACACGGTCATGCTGACAAGCTCATCGCGGAACGCGTTCGGCGCTATGCCGTCGCCTCCCAGGAATTCATCGATTGCCATTGCCGCATTCTTGCCGTCGCCGACCGCCTCGACAACCGTTGCCGGGCCCCGGACGTTATCGCCTGCTGCAAATACGCCTTCAGCCCCCGTGGCGAGGGTTTTTCTGTTCACTTCAACTGTCCCTGCCCTGTCCGCCTTTACCCCGTCACCATTCACCCATGACAGGTCGGGGACCTGGCCGATCGCTGCGATGATCATATCGGCGTCGACAACGAAGTCCGACCCCGTGATGGGCTCGGGCCTGCGCCTGCCGCCCGCGTCGAACTGGCCGAGCAGCATCCGCATGCATGAGATCCCGGCAACCTTGCCGCCTTTCTCCACGACGGACTTCGGTGCCACCAGTGTATGGATCTTGACGCCTTCGACTTCCGCCTCGTCAATCTCCTCGACATAGGCAGGCATATCCGCTCTCTCGCGCCTGTACAGGATCGATACGTCACTTGCGCCGAGCCTCAAAGCCGACCGTGCGGCATCGATGGCGACGTTGCCGCCGCCAATTACAACGACTTTTCCTTCAACCTTCACGGTGTTGTCAAGATTCACATCGCGCAGGAATGTCACGCCGTCGACAACGCCCTTTACCTCTTCACCCGGAACACCCAGTTTCTGTCCCTTGTGCGCGCCCGTTGCGATGAGGATCGCGCTGTAGCCATCCTTGAAGAGCTTTTCGCTCGTAATGTCCTTTCCGAACACGGTGTTGTACTTGATCTCGACGCCAAGGTCCGTGATGGACTTTATCTCGTTGTTGAGAACATCCCGGGGGAGCCGGTAATCGGGGATGCCGACCGCCAGCATTCCGCCTGCGACCGGCAGAGACTCGAAAACTGTCACGCCGTAGCCTTTCAGGGCGAGAAAATATGCGCCCGCAAGACCGGCAGGCCCTGCGCCGATCACGGCAACCTTCTTGCCCTTCGGCTGCTCCACCTGCGGTTTATAACGGGGGTAGGAGGCCATGTCGACGTCCGCCGCGTAACGCTTGAGCGAGCAGATCGACACCGGGGCATCTATCTGCGCCCGGCGGCATTTCGCCTCGCACGGGTGGACGCAAACCCTGCCCAGGGTGGCCGGGAACGGGTTCGCTTCCTTGATGACCGCGATGGCCTCTTTCATCCTGCCTTCGCCTATGAGTGTCACATACCCCCATGCATTCTGGTCCGCGGGGCATGCATTCTGGCACGGCGCATCGAAAAGGGCGCTGCAGACACCCGCGCGGCAGTGCTTGTCCTCGATATGTTCCATGTATTCATCTTTGAAGAATTTGAGCGTGGACAGGACGGGATTGGGCGCCGTCTGGCCGAGGCCGCAGAGTGCGGCATCCTTGATCCGTGTCGCAAGCTCGATAAGATCGTCTATATCCGACGGTTTTCCTTCACCGTGGGTGATCCTCTTCAATATCTCCAGCATCCTCTTCGTACCGATACGGCACGGCGGGCATTTGCCGCACGACTCGTGCTGGATGAAGTCGAGGAAGAACCGGGCAAAGTCGACCATGCATGTATCTTCGTCCGCAACGATGAGACCGCCGGAGCCGACGATCGCGCCGAGCTCCGCAACCGATTCATAATCGACCGGGACGTTCAGGTGGTTGATCGGGATACAGCCGCCGGAGGGGCCTCCCAGCTGTGCGGCCTTGTACTTCTTGCCGCCCTTGATGCCTCCGCCGATGTTGAAAACGATGTCGCCGAGCGGCGTGCCCATGGGGACCTCCACGAGGCCCGTGTTGTTGACCGCGCCGGCAAGGGCGAATACCTTCGTTCCCTTGCTCTTTTCGGTCCCGTACTGGGCGTACCAGGCGGCGCCGTTATTGATGATCGCCGCTATATTGGCGTAAGTCTCGACATTGTTGAGGAGCGTCGGTGCATCGAAGAGGCCCTTGACGACCGGGAAGGGAGGCCTCGGTCTCGGCTCGCCGCGCTTGCCCTCGATCGATATCATGAGGGCCGTCTCCTCGCCGCACACGAACGCGCCGGCGCCGATGCGGATCTCAAGGTCGAAGTTGAAACCTGTCTCCAAAATGTTCTTGCCGAGGAATTTGTATTCCCGCGCCTGCCCTATGGCCCAGTTGAGCCGGTCGATCGCAAGGGGATACTCCGCCCTGACATAGACGTACCCCTGCTGGGCGCCTATGGCGTATGCCGCTATGGCCATTGCCTCGATGACGCTGTGCGGGTCGCCCTCGAGGACGCTGCGGTCCATGAACGCGCCGGGATCGCCTTCGTCGGCGTTGCAGACGACGTACTTCACGTCGCCCGGTGACTGTTGTGCGAATTTCCATTTGAGGCCTGTCGGGAACCCGCCGCCGCCGCGGCCGCGCAAACCCGATTTCAGGACCTCGTCGACGACCTCTTCCCGCGTCATCGAGGTGAGTGCCTTGCCGAGGGCCATGTAGCCGTCCCGGGCGATATACTCCTCGATGTTCATCGGGTTGATCACACCGCAGTTGCGCAGAACGATCTTGATCTGGTTCTTGAAGAAATCGATCTCTTTCATCGACGGTATCGTTTTCGCCGTGGTTGCTTCCTTATACAGCAGGCGGTCGACGATCCTTCCCTTAAGCAGGTGCTCCGTGACTATCTCTTCTGCATCTTCGGGTTTCAGTTTCTGGTACAGGACGCCTTCGGGATAGACAAGCGCGAGAGGGCCCAGGTCACACGAACCGATACAGCCTGTCTCGATGACCTTGATCTCATTCTGCAGACCCTGCTCGACGATCTTATTAACAATAGCGTCCCTGATCTGGCGACAGCCGGATGAAACGCATGCAGCTCCTGCACATACCAATATGTGAGCGCGAGATACCTCCATGATTAACCTTCCTCCTTACTCGTACTTTTTGAGTATATCGACAAGATGCGGCGATTTCACACGCCCGTACACATCTTCATTCACCAGCATTGCCGGTGCCAGGCCGCATGCACCGATACAGCGCACAACGTCAAGGGAATACCGGCGGTCTTCGGTTGTCCCGCCGACCTTGATCCCGAGTTCCTTCTGGGCCTTGTCGAGGACTTCCTGGGACCCCCTGACATAGCATGCCGTGCCGAGGCATATTTTGACGCTGTTGCGTCCCTGGGGCACGGTAGAGAAGAAGTTGTAAAACGTTATGACGCCATAGACCTCATTGAGGGAGACATTCAACCCCTCGGCAACCATTTCCTGCGCACGCCTGGGAAGATAACCAAACAGGTTCTGCGCCTTGTGAAGAACCATGATCAGGTCCTCTCCTTTACCCCTGTGTTGGTTTATCACCTCTTCCAGCCGGGGATAGAGCTCCTCCTCCTGAATTTCGGCGCACTGGCATTGTTTTTCTTCCGACATCGTAATCCCTCCCTCAGAGTGACTTTTCTATCCCGTATTAGCCCGGCAGAATCTTGCCGTCCACGGCACTCCGCTTAAAGTAATGTGTATGGAGAAGTTTGTGGGCCTTCTCCGAATTCGGTTTCTCAAGAAATTTTTCGTATGCCGCCTGTACCTCGGGGTTCTCGTGCGAACGCCTCATCGGCAGGCTCCTGTCCTCTGCGTAAAGGGATTCGCCGCGCCGTGCGCGTTTCGCCATATTGCTGCCCCATGACTGGCCGCCGCCGCCCACGCACCCTCCGGGGCAGGCCATGACTTCGATGAACTGGTACTCGGACTTGCCGTCCTTACGCATCTGGTCCTGCACCTTCTCGAGCAGGGCCCTTGCGTGGCCGCAGCTGTGCGCGACGGCAACCTTCACCTTTGTTCCCTCGATATCTATTTCGGCCTCTTTTATCCCTTTGAGGCCCCTGACCGGCGTGATCTCGACATCCTCCAGTTCCTTCCCGGTGACAAGCGCGTAGGCGCTCCTGACGGCCGCTTCCATAACGCCGCCCGTCGCACCGAAGATGGTGGCTGCACCCGTGTACTCGCCCAGGATCGGATCGGCGTGCTCATCGGGCATTTCGTTCATATCGATGCCCGCTTCACGCATCATCCTGCCTATCTCGCGGGACGTGAGGACGTAGTCGACATCCCGGTACCCGCTGGCGTTCATCTCGGGCCTTAAGCACTCGAACTTCTTCGCCGTGCAGGGCATGATCGAAACGGAAACGATCTTCGCAGGATCGATCCCTTTCTCTTTCGCATAGTATGTCTTGGCAAGCGCGCCGAACATCTGCTGCGGCGATTTTGCCGTTGACATGTGGGGTATCATGTCGTGGAAAAATGTTTCCATGAACTTTATCCACCCCGGGCTGCAGGATGTTATGAGCGGCAGGTTCTTACCGGAGGTAAGCCTGCTGATAAGCTCCGTCCCCTCCTCCATGATGGTCAGGTCGGCGGCAAAGTTCGTGTCGAGGACGGCGTCAAAGCCCATTCTCCTCAACGCCGCATGCATCTTGCCGCTCACGAGCGTCCCGACAGGCATGCCGAACTCTTCGCCGAGCATGACGCGGACGGCGGGGGCCTCCTGCACCACAACAAACTTATCGGGATCATGGAGCGCTTCCCAGACCTCCTCCGTCGCACTTCTCTCATACAATGCGCCAACGGGGCAATGGACAACGCACTGGCCGCAATTGATGCAGACACTGTTGCCGAGCCCCGCGTCGAAGGCGGTCGAGATGAGCGTCTCCGATCCCCTGTGATTAACGGCAAGGGCATTGACGGTCTGGACCTGGCTGCAGACCGTGAGGCACCGCCCGCAGAGTATGCACTTGTTCGGGTCCCGGACGATCGCCACGCTTGAATGGTCGATCGGGTGCTTTTTCCTGGATTCATTCTTGTAGTCGACCGTGTTGATGCCCACCGTCGCCGCGAGCTGCTGCAGCTCGCAATTGTTGTTCTTGACGCACGTCAGGCAGCTTGTATCGTGGTCCGACAGGATGAGTTCCACGAGCTGCCTCCGTGTCGCCTGGATCCTCGGTGTGTGCGTCTTTATCTTGAAGCCTTCACCGATGGGGGTCATGCACGCCCTTTTTAAGCCCGGCAGGCCTTCTATCTCGACAACACAGATACCGCACTGCCCCCCCGGCGGAAGGTCGGGATGATTGCACAGCGTAGGTATCGTAAAGCCCGCTTTTTTTGCCGCCCAGAGTATCGTCGTACCCTCGGGCACCTCTATCTCAACATTATTAATTGTCGCTCTTATCATAAGGTATCAACCGCCTCCTGAGATGTGTTTACACCGCTGCCGGTACCCGGCCGTACACTTCATCTTTAAAGTATTTGAGGGCACTGGAGATCGGAAGGTTCAGGGACTGCCCCAGGGGGCAGAACGACGTGTCCCGCATTACCTCCGATATCTTGACCATTTTTTCAATATCCCCGGCCTTTCCCTTGCCGTCGGCGATCTGGTCGATTATCTCGACAAGCTCCTTCGTGCCAAGGCGGCACGGGACACAATGGCCGCACGATTCGTGCTTGAAGAAGTGAAGCACGCTCTGCAGCATATCGACGATATCCGTGTGTTCGTCCATGACAAGGATCGCGCCGGAACCGAGGACTGCCGCATATTCCCTGAGATTGACAAAATCCATCTGCGCATCGAGCATCTCGGGCCCCAGGAAGGCACCTGCTGCCCCGCCGACGAGCGCGCCTTTGAACTGCTTGCCGGCCTTAATGCCGCCCGCATATTCATAAATGATATCGCGGAGCGTCGTGCCCATTTCGGCTTCGATAAGCCCCGGGGTCGCGACATTCCCGATGATGGTGTAGACCTTCGTGCCGGGGCACTTCTCAGTCCCGTATCCCCGGTACCACGCCGCGCCATGGCGGATGATCTCCGGCACGTTTGCCAGCGTCTCCACGTTATTGACGACGGTCGGTTTCCCCCACAGGCCCTCAGTCACCGGGTATGGCGGCTTGTTGCGGGGATGGCCCCTCTTGCCCTCGAGCGATTCGATAAGCGCCGTCTCCTCGCCGCACACATAGGCGCCTGCGCCTTTCATCACGGCAAGGTCAAAACTGAAGCCGCTCTCGAGGATGTTATCGCCGAGGATCCCGTAGTCCCGGGCCTGCTGAATGGCCTTTTCGAGGCGTTCGATAGACAGGGCATATTCGCCGCGGATGTAGATGAAGCCCTTCGAGCCGCCAAAGGCGTATGCCGCGAGCATCATGCCCTCGATCAGCTTGTGCGGGTCGCCTTCAAGGATCAGCCTGTCCTTGAACGTCCCCGGCTCGCCTTCGTCGGCGTTGCAGATGATATATTTCGGCTGGCCGGGAGCCCTGCTCGCAAAGTCCCATTTCATGCCGGTCGTGAACGCGGCGCCGCCCCTGCCCACAAGGCCGGAATCTTTGACCTCTTTTATGACACCGGCCGGTTTGAGTTCGGTGAAGGCCCTTTCGATCGCCTCATACCCGCCGGCCGCTATATACTCGTCGATATTCTCAGGATTGATCACGCCGCTGTTTTTGAGCACGATCCGGGGCTGTTCCTTCAAAAGGCCTGTCTTCCCCTTGCGGATGACCTGCTGCTTCGGCATCTCGGTCATCATAAGCCGCTTGACAGGCCGCCCTTTGAGAAGGTGCTCCTCAACGATCTCGTGAGCATCTTCGGGCGCAACGTTCGCATAGTAAAGCCCCTCGGGGTACACAACGATCACAACGCCCTGTCCCGTGGCGCCTATACTGCCCGTCTCGAGTACGGCTATTTCGCCCGCAAGGCCCTGCTTGCCGATCTCGTCGACCAGCGCCTTCTCGACGGCCCTGGCTCCCGCCATGATGGTTCCTGCGTCAATGCTGATCAGTACGTGGTTTCTTACGAGGTTCATATCTCTTTTCTCCTCTGGTCAAGGATGGAGTCGACCTTCTCAGCCGTGAGATTGCCGAACATCTCATCATTTAGCATCATGGCCGGCGCAACACCGCACGCACCAAGGCAGCTTGTGGTTTCCAGCGTGAACACGCCGTCTTTCGTCGTGCCTCCAACATCAACTTTGAGCGAGGTTTTCAGGTAATCGAGAAGCGACCTGGCCCCCATGAGATGGCATGGCGGGGATTCGCACAACCGGATGATGTTCTTCCCGCGCGGTTTGAGACTGAACATGGTGTAAAAACTCGCGACACTGTGAACATAGCTATAAGGAACATTCAGGTACTCCGCACAGACCTCGATATCTTCTTTGGCCAGGTACCTCTGCGGGTTATTGTCCTGAAGATCGTGCATGATATAGAGAATGTTGCTCAGGTTAGGTTCAAACTTCTTAAGAATAGCTTCTCTGTCCAAGCCGGCCTCCTTGTGATTGCTCAGATAGCAAACTCTGATACGGGCTGCCCGTTAACGACATGTTCCACGACCACCCTTTTTGCCTTTTCCGGATCCATATTGCCATAGACAACGGCAGGCTTACTCTCCTCAAACACCTCGACCATCGGCTCCTGTGAAGCCAGGCCCTTTTCGCCTGTCTGCGTGACGACAACATCCGTCAGGTTCCTCTTCCCCACCTCTTCGACGAACGTCTTGAGGACATCCCGTGCGCCGGCTGCGATCCCGCTCGTGCCCATTCCGACAACGATCCTGATCCTGGCCTGCTTTTGCCTCAGTTCGACATCTTTCTGCGCTTTTTCCCTTATTTTTTTCAGCTCTTCAAGATTCATCTCATCGCCTCCTTTTGTGTTAACAATCTATATAAAATCACAGATGTTCGTCAAGATAATTGCTCAAGAATCCAATGACTTCCGGGTGATTGAGCGGCACCCCGTCAAGCTCTCTGCGCCACTCGGCGGTGTCGAGGAGAAAGTCTTTCCCGTCGACCGCGTAGCGCAGGTCAAAATCGATCTCCGGGTGGCTCACGATGAGCACAAAGAACGTGTCCCGGATGTTGCCGAGAGGCGGCAGGTCCGGGTGCCGCGAATCAAAGGTCGCCGTGATGCTTGTACCGGCCCCCTTTTCGCTCGTAAGCGCAAATGACCCGCCGGTCGTCTCAGCCGTGCCTTTCAATAGGGGTATCCCGAGCCCCACCTTTCTTCCCGTTTTTGTCGAGAAGAACGGGTCCTGGACCTTCTGTGCCATTTCAGCATCCATACCGCGGCCGTCATCGGAGACCGAAAGGCTCATGATGGCCGTCTGCGGATCCTTCGCGATGGTTATCGCTATATGTTTTGCTCCGGCTGTCACTGAATTCATCACTATATCCATAATGTGGGATGAAAGGTCCTCCATCATGATCGCACGTCCATGAGGCGGGCCATTCTCAAGCCCGCATATTCCTTTCGCCCATGCGCTTCAAGGCGCTTTCGATGCCTGCGCAATCGGGTGCGTCCATTGTCAGGACTGTCCGCCTTTTCCCGATATCGTCCGGATAGTGCGCATCGGAGAAGGTCACGAACGGTATACCCCGTTTCATTATAAAAGGGGCAAGCTCGCCGGCCCTCTCGATATTGCGGACCTCCAGGGCATCGAGGGCGATGCCCTCCGGGATAAAGCCCAGCTGGCTGATTATGCTGAACGTGGGGCTGTCTATATGCGATGCGATCGCAATGCCTCCATGCGCCTTTATCCAGGACGCCGCTTCCTCGACCGGGATGGCGGCCGAGTTGATCAGCAGCCGGTCCTCCATCCGGACGATGTTATCCTCCGCGTCGACGACAACCTGGTCGCCCCAGAACTCCGCATCATTGGGAACGTCGGGCAAAAGGTCGTAGATCATCGACTGCATCTCGCGGGCCCGGCCATAATCATCGAAGACAGCGATAAGGTGGATCTCCTCCTGCGTCTGCAGCTCCATGCCGGCGAGGACGACGAGCCCCAGGCGCTCGCCAAGCTCCTTCACATACGGCGTATTTTCGGTCATGTTGTGATCGGTCACCGCTATAATATCGAGCCTCGCTTCCCTTGCCTTCTCGACGATGACCCTTGGCGACATGTCAAGGCTCCCGCACGGCGACAGGATAGAATGTATATGCAGGTCACAGGCAAAATCACGCAACCCCCCGTCCTCGCTTCATCTCGTTGTATGTCGATGCGGAAAGCTCGAACGCGGACTGCGCCCCTCTCAGCACCGCTATCCCTTCCTCTTTCGCCTTGTTCAGGAACGCCTCTTCGAGACCGAGGTTCCGCGGTATTATGATCGCCGAAACGTCCTTGAGCTTCGCGACACCGAGAATATTGACATGACGCTGTATCGTGATCCACACGGCATCATCCCCGATATTGGCAATAACGTCGGAAAGCAGGTCCGATGTGTACCCTGAACCCACCTGCCTGTCGAGATTGATATCTCCCGTAAGTATCTCGAGGCCGAGGGTCCCGGCGAGTTCTTTAACGGTCATCTTCTCCTCCCCCCTTTTTTATATTCTGGCATCACGTGTGCCCGGATCACATTTCCCGCCGTCTAATGCCCGTCTGAATTGGGCCCGTTCTTTTTCGACCCGTCACTCATCGACGGCGGGACGATGCGCGCAAGGTCAAGGATCTCTTCCGCGAGCGTCTTGACCTTTTCCCGGAGCTTGATGACGCAATCCGACTCGTAGGCTATGCCCCGGATGATGTCCTCGGCGAGCGCACGGCAGTTCGGCGACCCGCAGGCGCCGCAGTCGAGCCCCGGCAGTTCGTTCGTTATCTGATCGAGCCGCTCCATCTTCATAAGGGCACGCGAAACATCCTCATCGAGGGTCATGATCGCCCTTGGCTCGATGGGCTCCGTAGAGCGGAACCGGTCGTCCCGGCACAGCGCCGAAAGCTCTTCTTCCGTAAAATACCGCTCCCGGGAACCGAACCTCTTGATAAGGTCGCGAAGCCGTATCCTTCCCACGAACAGGTTCTGAATGTTCAAGGGGCCGCCGACGCACCCGCCGGTGCATGCCTGGAGCTCGACGAAATCGACGTCCTTCAGCTCGCCCCTCTCTATCTCCTCGAGAAGGCTGATGACGTTGTGGATCCCGCTGACCGCGAGCGTCGTCGAGACTGCGATATTGTGCGATTCCCCGGTGACATAGCCCCATGCCATGCCCAGTCTCGTGGCGCGCTGGAGATTCTCGGTCGCCCCGCTCAGGTTCCTGTCCCCAAGGTGCTTTATAATGTCCTTATATATAAGGTTGACCCCTATGACACCGTCGACTGCAGAGGTTTTCGTTGTCATCGGGTTTCTCATCTCGGTGACCTTGGCCGGGCAGGGAGATATGAAGAACGCCCCTATTTCCTCGTACGGGATGCCGATCCTGCGTGCCGCATCTTCCTTCGCGAGCCGTGCGGCAACTTCCATGGGCGTCAGGAATGGCGCGACCTGCTCGAGAAGTTCCGGGTATTTTATCTGCATGAGGCGCAGCACCGCCGGGCATGCCGAAGAGAATATGGGCCGTTTGCCCTTGTAATGCGCCAGGTACTCATGGACGGCATGGCCAACGATCTCCGCGGCAAGCGCAACCTCGAACACCTCGTCAAACCCTATCCCGGCAAACGCGGCGAGCACGTCCTCGATATTGACCTGCTCCTTGAACTGGCCGAAAAAGGAGGGGGCCGGGAGCGCTATGTTGTAGTAGTAGTCCGACAGCTTCTCGAGCGTGTCCGTCACGGCCACTTTTGCGTGGTTGGGACATTCCCGGATGCATTCGCCGCAATCGATGCAGCGCTCCTGAACGATCAGCGCCTTGCCGTCACGCACCCGGATCGCCTCGACCGGGCAGCGCTTGATGCAGTTTGTACAACCCTTGCATTTTTCCTTATCAAGGGTGACGGAGTGAAAATACTGTTTCATGTATCCTCAACGGCCTTCTTCTCGTTCCTGAAAAAGACCTTTGCCTCGAGGTTTGTGCCGACGCCCACTTTCGATTCTATGGACAGGCCATCGGAACATTGCTTTATGTTCGAGAGCCCCATGCCGGCCCCGAAACCCATTTCCCGGATCTCGTAGGTCGCCGTCGAATAGCCTTCCTTCATCGCAAGGTCGATATCTTCTATGCCCGCCCCGATATCCTGTGTCAGGATCGTTATCGCATCAGGATCGACGTGGACGATAAGCCGTCCCGAGGTAGCATGAATGGCGACATTCATTGCCGCCTCGTATATGATGATCGCGATCCGCTTGATAACGTCCTGTTTGAGCCCGAGTTGCTGAAGCGTCTTCTTAACACGGGAGGCACACTCCCCGGCAATAAAAAAGTCTTTTTCACCAATCTCAAATTCAAGCGTGATCTTCGGTGTATACGTTAAACTATCGACCATGGGCTAGGTCCCCTGACCGGCTAATGTTTCTCCCCCCGCACCCCGTTCTCATAAAGCCTGCCGCAGCAATCAAATGTGAGGAGCGGCGTGGTGAGAAGAGGTATCTTATTCTGTTCCCCGCTGGCGATGACCGACGGGTCCGGCCTCCGGCCCCCGACAAAAAGGATGGATTTCGCATCCATTACCTGTGCTGTATGAATGACATGGGCATTCGTCAGAGAGGTGATCAGAAGGGAGTGGGGCTTGAGGTACAGCAGCATCTCACTGATGAGATCACAGGCAAAACAGATCCGTACCTCGCGCTGGAGGCACTCGTCGTCCCCGCAAAGTATGTTTGCTTCGAGAAGCGTCTGGACTTCCTTCAACGTCATGAAGAAACCTCACGTGGGTGCGGTCACACTATGGCTGTATTGCGGTCCCATTCCTGAAATGATCCCAACTGACTACAACCATTGACAAACAGGTTTACTACTTGAAATCTTTTCTCGGTTAAGTGTTGTGTGTTCAGTATAATAAATTTTTGACCCGAAGTCAAAAGGACACTGCAGAAAATTGCCATGAAATACTATACATTAATTGCTGCTCCGGGCCCGCGCCTTCCTGCCGAATGGTATTCCCAGTTTCCGCATACGATGGCGCAGCGTCCCGGGATTCATTCCCAGGATATCCGCGGCACCCCCCTGTCCCTCTATCTTGCCCCCGGCGGTCTCGAGAACACGGCGGATATGGTCCGCTTCGACATCCCTGAGCGCCACCACGGACAGGTCCGCACCCAAGACCGGTGCGGCTATCCCCCGTCCCGATTTCGAAACACCCAGGAGGCCGTCGAACTTCAACGGTTTCCCGTCCGACAGGATGAGGGCCCTCTCCACGGCATTTTCGACCTCCCTGACATTCCCCGGCCAGTCGTACATCATAAGCGCGTCGATTGCCCCGGGAGCGAGGACGGGAACGGTGTGCCGGACCATTTCACGGCTCTTTTTACGGATGAAATGCTGGACAAGCGCCGGTATGTCGTTTTTTCGGGTCCTTAAGGGCGGTACATCGATGGGGAAAACCTTGATACGAAAATACAGGTCACCCCGGAAATCACCCTGTTCGACCATTTTTTCAAGGTTCCTGTTCGTTGCGGAGATGATCCGGATATCGACCTTGACGGGCTCGGTCCCGCCCACCCGCTCGATCTCTTTTTCCTGGAGCACGCGCAAGAGCCTTACCTGGGCATGGGGAGGCAGCTCGCTGATCTCATCGAGGAATATGGTGCCGCCGTGGGCACGTTCGAAGCGCCCCCTCTTGCGGGCGAGCGCACCGGTGAAAGCCCCTTTTTCGTGGCCGAAGAGCTCGCTGTCGATCAGCGATTCCGGTATCGCCCCGCAGTTGACCTTGACGAACGGCCCGTTGTACCGCGGGGACAGGTTGTGTATCGCGTTCGCGATGACCTCTTTCCCTGTTCCCGTCTCGCCGATAAGGAGAACGGGGCTCGACAGGGGGGCGACCTTGCGGACGTCTTCCATAACGTCTTTCAAACCAAAGTCCGCACCAACGATCTCGACACTGTTCTTGCGAAGCTCGTCGCGCAGGTAGCGGTTGTCATCCGCCAGCATGTCCTTGAGGTCGATCACCTCGCGAAGCCGGCGGCTGTTGGCAAGAGCGATCGCGGCCGGTTCATTGACGAGCGACCACAGCCGCACATGGTCTTCGTTATACCGGCCGGTGCCGGCCGATCTGACGCCGAGCGCCCCGATGTACTTCCCGTCGATGATGAGCCTGCCGAGCATCATCGAGCAAAGCCCCCACCCGACATTCCTCGCTATCCTGCCCAGTATCGGGTCGTCAAACACATTATCAGCCACCCGGACACGGGGGTGCCGGTACGCTTCTTCTATCTCCTGCCGGAGCTCCGGGGGAAGATGGGTCTTGTCCGTACGGGTAAGGCCCCCGGAGGCATTCGCCGTTGTCACGACATCTATCGTTCCCAGCGCAGGGTCATAGGTAATGAGGTCGAGGTCGTCGGCCGGCATGATGGTACTGACATACAGGAAACACTGCCAGAGGGCCTTCTCCAAATCAAGGGTCCCGCAGATCCTTAACGTAAGTTCTCGAAAGAATTCGTTTTCGTCGGCTATCATCAGGTCTCCTGCCACGAATGTGTGACTATCGTATGCGATAGTATATGGTAAAACTGACAAATATGCCAGTAGTTTCCGTCATATTTGTCAGACATTTTTTTATGTTTTTTCAACTATAGGAAAATACAGGATAAATTTTTCTGGCACGCAATGTGCTTAATGAAAACTAAGAAATGATGGAATGGATAGAGATTATACGCTTAAGGACGCAACCTGATGTTGAAGCATCTGTTATAAGGTGGCTGAAAGATATGATCGGCAGCATGAACGGAACCCCCGGACTTGATGAAGCAAAGATATACACTCATTCCGCAATCCCGGGCGACATAAGCCTCCACATCGTGTGGAACACGGTCCAGGAACTGTTCAACGAAAGCGAGGTCGGCCTGATGATAGCCGATACGTTAAGGAAATATGGCATTCTCGACCACACCGTCTGGCTCACGGAAGCCGTGAGCGGTAAAAATGGCGGGCAGGTGACGGGATGAATGCCTTTGAATATACGACACGGGGAAGGAAATGCGAAGGATATCAGAATCCCTCGCCTTTCCTTCCCAACCGTGAGTCGAGGGACGTGAAGGAATGCTCGATCTGACACTCAATGCTCTTATTCTCGTTCTCGTTTTCGCCGCTACCGCCGGAATATGCTCATCCCCCTCTCTTCAATCTGCCCGTACACGTTCACGCTCCTACTTCACCCCTCGCCTGCTGGCACACGATACCACCGTTGCCAGGGAAGGATCTCGAACCCGTCTTTCAGGTCATGTCCCCGACTCACAAAATTTACCATCCAAAAGCTCTCATGAGCTTTGACATACTGACACCATCACCCCCCCCTTATACGTTTTAACAATTGCCCCCGGTCGCCTCCCGGGGGCAACCCCCTTTCAAAGAAAGGCTAACGGCAAAAAAGTATTGACTCTCCTTCCTTTATTCGATATATTTTTATCGATATTAATTTATAGATATCGCATTATCGAATACCATGGAGGCCTGACATGCCAAAGGTCGAAGCCCCGAAGGACCCGGTGATCAAAGCCATTCCCGAACCCACTCTGAGAAGGCTCCCGCTTTACTATCAATACCTGAAAAAGATCCGGGATGAGAAGAAAAGCGATTTCATATCGTGTACACAGATCGGCAACGCCCTCTCCATTCTTCCGATCCAGGTGCGCAAGGACCTCGGCGTCACCGACGCGGTGGGCAAGCCGAAGCTCGGGTACTCCATCGACGAGCTCATCGCGATCATCGAGGATTTCCTTGGATGGAACAACACGAAGGACGCATACCTCGTCGGGGTCGGGCACCTGGGGACGGCCCTGCTCGGCTTTGAAAGGTTCAAGGAATACGGCCTCAACATAATAGCCGCGTTCGACATCGACAGGGAAAAGGTCGGGAGCACGATCCACGGCGTGAAGGTCTTCCACATCGGAAAGCTCGACAACATGGTCAAGAGAATGGGCATCAAGATCGGGATCCTCACCGTCCCGTCGGCGCCCGCACAGGACCTGACGAACGAGATGGTGCACGCCGGCATAGAGGCCATCTGGAACTTTTCCCCGGTGAAGGTCGCGGTCCCGCCGGACATCATTGTCCAGCACGAGAACCTGGCGTCGTCCCTCGTTGTGCTTTCGAAGAAACTGACACTGGCAAGAACAACTCAATCGCAGGATGGGGTGAATAATGGAAACGATAAGAAAATTTGAACGAGTATTCGAGATCATCGACCAGAACCAGAGGAGCGCCGCACGGCTCATACCTATCCTTCAGGCGGTACAGGCGGAATACCGGTACCTGCCCGAAGAGATATTGACGTTTGTCGCAACATCGCTCGGCATATCGCCGGCAAGGGTCTTCGGGGTAGCGACATTTTATTCCCTGTTTACCTTAAAACCAAAGGGTAAATACCTTATCCGCGTCTGCAACGGGACCGCCTGCCACGTGAAGGGATCGATGGGCCTGTATGGCGCCATCGTGAAGAAACTCGGTCTGAAGGAAGGTGAAGACTCCACCTCCGACATGCTCTTCACGGTCGAAACGGTGAACTGCCTTGGCGCCTGCGGGCTCTCCCCCGCGATGGTCATCAACGATGAGGTATACGGTCAGCTGACGCCTCAGAGGGTGTCCGACATAATCGACGAGATCGTTCTTAAGGAGGCTCACAATGAATCTGATGCTCACGGGGCTTAATAAAATAAAGACCGACTTTATCGCCCGGTCGCAGGCCGCCAGCCGCAGGGTCCTCGTTTGTGCGGGGACCGGATGCCTTGTCAACGGGTCGCTCAAGGTGTACGAGGCATTCGTTCAAGCCATCAAGGACAGCGGCCTCAATGCGATCGCCGAGTTAAAAAGAGAAGAAGAGGGCGTTTTCGTCTCCCGGACGGGATGCCAGGGATTCTGCCAGATAGGGCCGCTCGTGACCATAGAGCCGGAAGGCATCTTCTATACCCGGGTAAAACCGCTCGATGTCGGCGAGATAGTCGAAAAGACGGTCAAAAACGGCGACGTGGTCGACAGGCTTCTCTACGTCGAACCGGACAGCCAGAGGGTGTGCCGCACAAAAGACGAGATCCCGTTTTACCGCAGGCAGCACCGGTTCGTCCTTGCCAACTGCGGCGCCATCGACCCCGAGGATATCAATGAATACATAGCGGCCGGAGGTTATCAGCAGGCCATACGTGCACATCTCGAGATGACTTCGGAAGAGATCTGCGAACTTGTCTTCGCATCGGGCCTGAGGGGGCGCGGCGGCGGCGGCTTCCCCGCGGGCAGGAAATGGGATGTTGCCCGGCGCGAAGTGAATGAGAAGAAATATGTCATATGCAACGGCGATGAGGGCGACCCCGGGGCGTTCATGGACATGGGCATCATGGAAGGCAATCCTCACAGTGTTATCGAGGGCATGACCATTGCCGCCCGTGCCATAGGGGCCGACGAGGGGTACATATACGTCCGGGCAGAGTACCCCCTCGCCGTGAAAAGGCTGCGCAAAGCCATAAAAGACGCGTACCGCGTGGGGCTTCTCGGAAAGGACCTGTTCGGGTCCGGACACTCTTTCGACCTCAACATCATGGAAGGTGCCGGGGCCTTTGTCTGCGGCGAGGAAACGGCACTCATCGCATCCATCGAGGGCAAGCGCGGGATGCCCTCACCGAAACCGCCCTTTCCGTCGGTCAGCGGCCTGTGGGGAAAACCGACGATAATCAACAATGTCGAAACGCTGTCGCAGGTGCCGCTCGTTCTGAAGATGGGCCCGGAAGGCTACCGGAAGGTCGGGACGAAGGACTCCCCGGGGACCAAGACATTCGCACTGACAGGCCATGTCGCCAATTCAGGCCTTATCGAGATGCCCTTCGGCTCGACGCTGCGCGAGATCATCTACGGCGTCGCCGGCGGTATGACCTCCGATACCGGCACGGCCGTGAGCGACGGTTTCAAGGCCGTTCAGATAGGAGGCCCTTCCGGGGGCTGCCTCACGAAGGACCACCTCGACCTCCCGATCGATTTCGACTCTTTAAAGAGCGTCGGGGCGATGGTCGGCTCCGGCGGGCTTGTCGTCATGAACAAGAACACCTGCATGGTCAGTGTGGCCCGTTTCTTCATGCAGTTCACCCAGCACGAATCGTGCGGGAAATGCGTCCTGTGCCGCGAGGGCACCAAACAGATGCTGGCCCTTCTCGACGATATCATCGAGGGCCGCGCAACGATGGAAACGCTCGACCTCCTCGAGGACCTGGCGGCGGCCGTCCAGAAGGGCTCGCTGTGCGGGCTCGGCAAGACCGCCCCGAACCCCGTCCTCTCCACGATGAAGCATTTCCGCGACGAGTACATCGCCCACGTCCGGGACAAGAGATGTCCGACCGGCAAATGCAAGGCGCTGGTTAAACTTGTCATCGACGAAGAGCTCTGCAAGGGCTGTACGCTGTGCGCCGCCAAATGCCCGGTTGGGGCCATTTCCGGCGAAAAGGGCAAACCGCACCGCATCGACGACAAGACCTGCAGAAAATGCTACATCTGCGTCGAAGCGTGCAAATTCAAGGCGATCAAAGGAGAATGACGATGAACGGCACTTTCGTTTACATAGATAACAAAGAGATCCCTATCGAGAACGAACAGAACCTCCTCGAACTCATCAGGAAGGCGCGGATAGACCTGCCGACCTTCTGCTACCACTCCGAGCTCAGTATTTACGGCGCGTGCCGCCTGTGCATGGTCGAGGTCGACGGCATGGGCCTCGTGCCTGCATGCTCCACCCCGCCCAACCCCGAAATGAAGGTCAGGACCAACACCGGCGAGATACGCAGGATGCGCAAGATCATCGTCGAGCTTCTTCTCGCAAATCACAGCCAGAACTGCCCGACGTGCCAGAAAAGCACGACCTGCCAGCTCCAGGCCCTGGCAAAACGCCTCGGCATAACACATGTCCGGTTCAAGAACCAGCTCAAGGAAATGCCGGCCGACGAATCATCTCCGTCAATCGTCCGCGATCCCAACAAGTGCGTGCTTTGCGGCGACTGTGTCCGGATCTGCTCCGAGGTGCAGACTGTCGGCGCCATCGATTTCGCATACAGAGGCGCCCAGACCGTTGTCATCCCGTCTTTCGGAAAGGCGCTCGACCAGGTCGAGTGTGTCAACTGCGGCCAGTGTGCGCGCATCTGCCCTACCGGGGCCTTAACACCCAGGTCCGAAGTCGATGAGGTCTGGAGGGCGATCCACGACCCGTCGAAGGTCGTTGTCGCACAGGTGGCGCCAGCCGTGCGGGTCGCCATCGGCGAGATGTTCGGGCTTCCCCCGGGGACGACCACAACGGGGCAGATCGCAGCTGCGCTTCGGGCCATCGGGTTTGACCGGATCTATGACACCTCGTTTACGGCCGACCTTACCGTCATCGAAGAGAGCAACGAGTTCATCAAGCGCGTGACAGCCGGCGACAGGATCCCGCAGTTCACGTCCTGCTGTCCGGCATGGGTCAAGTTCGTGGAACAGTATTATCCCGAATTTGTGAACCACCTGTCGAGTTGCCGTTCCCCCCAGCAGATGTTCGGTGCGCTTGCGAAGGAGATGCTCGCCAGCGATCTCAAGGTAAAACGGGAGGATATTGTCGTCGTGTCCGTCATGCCCTGCACCGCGAAGAAATTCGAGGCAAAAAGGCCCGAATTCGAAAGCGACGGCGTGCGCGATGTCGACAATGTCCTGACAACGCAGGAGTTCGGGCGCATGATCGAGGAGGCCGGCCTCCATTTCAAGGAACTGGGGCCGGAATCGTTCCATCTGCCTTTCGGGTTCAAGACGGGGGCCGGCGTTATCTTCGGCAACTCGGGCGGCGTGAGCGAGGCCGTCCTCCGGTATGTCAGCGAGAAGCTGACCGGCCAGAAGCACGACGCATACGAATTCGCATCGGTCCGCGGCGAGGAGGGCATCCGTGAGGCAAAGCTCACCGTAGCGGGCAGCGAGTTCACGCTTGCCATTGTGAGCGGCCTCGGGAACGCGCGCCGGGTCCTCGAAAACATCAAGTCGGGCGAGGTCCATTATGACCTTGTCGAGGTCATGGCCTGCCCGGGCGGGTGCATCGGCGGCGCCGGCCAGCCCGTGTTCACCGATCCGCTCGTAAAACGGCAGCGTACCAAAGGCCTCTACGAAAGCGACCGCATGCTCGAGCTCCATAAGTCCCAGGACAACCCTTACATCACCGAACTCTACGACAACGTCCTCGGTGAAGCGGGCAGTCCCCGGGCACACAAGCTCCTGCATACGAGCTATTCTTCACGCAAGCGCATCGTCGACGAGGACTTAAGCATCAGCTCCGGCGCCGAGAAAAGCCTCGACATCAGCGTCTGCTTCGGCACAAGCTGTTTCCTGAAAGGTTCGCAGAAATTGCTGCGTGATATACTTGAATATATCAACGTGAAAGAGCTTGACGACAGGATAAATGTTAAGGCATCCTTCTGTTTTGAGAAATGCGACAAAGGGCCGACGATCAAGGTAGGGAGCAGGATCATCGAGGGCTGCACCACGGAAAAGGCCATCGAGGCCATCAAGCGCGAGGGCATGGGCCTCTCGTAAGAGGTACTGCAGAATGTTCGATATAAAAAAACCGCAAATCGTCTTTACGCTTACCGCCAGGTGCCGCGACTGCTACAGGTGCCTCAGGGCATGCCCCGTAAAGGCGATCCGCATGCAGAAGGGGCAGGCGTACGTCGACGAGAAACGCTGTATCGCATGCGGGACCTGCATCCGGGAATGTCCGCAGCAGGCTAAGACATTCAGGAATGATATCGATATCGCGAAACGCCTCATCGACGAAGGCCATTTCGTCGCAGCGAGCATCGCGCCGTCCTTTGCGGCGGTCTTTAACAGCTGGCAGCTCTCACGGCTGCCGTCGGCCCTGCGCGCCCTGGGCATCCGGTATGTCGGGCAGACATCCCACGGCGCCTATCAGGTGTCCCTTCAGTCAAGGCGCATCGCAGAGGAAAAGACCGAGGGCGGCCCGCATATAGCGACTGCCTGCCCGGCCCTGATAAACTATATAGAGAAATACCGGCCCCAGCTTGTCAAGCATCTCCTGCCGCTCGTCTCCCCGATGGCCGCCCATGCACGTCTCTTGAGGGAAAAGCTCGGACAGGATATCAAGGTCATCTTCATAGGGCCCTGTGTCGCGAAAAAATCGGAGCTGACAAGGCCCGAGGTCCAGGGCGTTGTGGACTGCGTGCTTACGTTCAAAGAACTCAATCAATGGTTTGCCCAGAGGGGCATCGACCTGTCTATGTGTGAAGAGAGCAACTTCGATGAGAAACCGGTCCATGAGGCACAGTTGTACCCTTTGCCGGGCGGCCTTATCAAAACGGCGGGGCTTGAAGACGACGGCCTGAACCTGAAACTCCTCAAGGTGGACAGTATCCAGGGCGTCCGCGAGCTCTTGAACGGGATCGAAGAGGGCTCGGACCACGCGATCATCGAACCTCTTTTCTGCAGCCAGGGGTGCATCAACGGTCCGGGCGTAGACCCCGGGAAGAACCTCTTCGAGCGCAGGCGCGACCTCATAGAGTATCACAATTCGATAAGCTCGACCGCCATCACGCCCGAGCCCGCGGACGGGAGCCTTTTCACGGCATCGTTCGGCAAAGCGGATAGCGGCCCGTCTCCCCTCGACGTAACCGAGGAAGAGATACAGAAGATCCTTGCCCAGACGGGCAAACAGGACCCCGAGCAGCAGCTCAACTGCGGGGCGTGCGGGTACGACAGCTGCCGCGAAAAGGCGATAGCGGTCGCCCTTGGCATGGCGGAACCGGAAATGTGCATACCGTACATGCGCCGGCTCGCGGAGAGGCGCACGGACCAGATATTCGGGACGACCCCGAACGGGGTCATCATGCTTGACGACGAGCTCAACATCATCGGAATGAACCCGGCGTTCAAGAAATTCTTCTCGTGCAGCGACGTGATACTGGGCCGGCACATATCGTACCTCATGGACCCGGCCCCGTTCGAGAAGCTGATATCCGGCCAGGAAGAGACCCTTGACATCACCATCTTCCACCGTCCCTACAACCTCCTGTGCAGGGAGCTCCTCTACATGCTCAAGGACGAGAGGCAGATCGTCGGCATCTTTATCAACATAACGAGCCAGCAGGAACACGAAAAGAAATTGAAGGAGATCCGTTCCCAGACTGTCGAGCAGGCGCACGAGCTCCTCGAGCACCAGATAAAGATGGCGCAAAAGATCGCGCAGTTCCTCGGGGAGAGCACTGCCCGCGGTGAGGAACTTGTCAGAAAACTTATGAGCCTGAGCGAGGGAGATGAAACCAGCCCCCGATGAACCGAGAAAATATGTCGAGACCGTAAATTCGCAGGCGGCGAAGAAGCCGGGCGGGATATGCGGCGACTATATTATAACCGAGAGAACGGCCGAGGCGACGACGACGGTCCTCGCGGACGGTATCGGTACCGGCATCAAGGCGCACGTCGCGGCCGTCATGTGCGCATCCCGGCTCATGGAGCTCCTGCGCGTGGGTTTTACCCTTCGCGAGACATGCCGGAAGATCATCGACACCATGCACGCCGCCCGCACGACCGACATCCCTTTTTCCGCCTTTTCCGTGTGCCGTGTCCTCGTAAGCGGCCACGCCACGGTCATGTCATACGAGATACCGTCGCCGGTCCTCATAAACAACCGGCTGGCTGCGTACCTCCCCAAACAGAGGGTCTTCCCGATGGGGCTCGAGATGATAGGCGAGGTCAACTGCATGCTGGAGTACGGCGACGGGATCATAATGGTCAGCGACGGTGTGAGCCAGGCGGGCCTCGGTCAGCAATACCGGATGGGGTGGGGCATTGAGGGCGCCTGCGATTTCATCAACGGACTTCTCGCACAGGGGACGCGGATACGGGACATTCCGAAAAAGGTCGTCGGAAACGTCCGCGACATATCCGGGACCACGTACGGGGATGACACGAGCTGCAGCCTTCTGTTGTGCCGCGAGGCGCAGGTCCTCAATGTTCTTACGGGGCCCCCGGCGCGAAAAACGAGCGATGAGAAGGTAGTGAAAGAATTCGTTGCGATGCGGGGCATGAAGGTCGTCTGCGGGTCTTCCACCTCGGAGATTGTCGCCCGCAGCCTCGGAAGGCCCATCGAGATCAAGACGATCTCCAACGCATACCACAAGCCGCCTTCCTATTACATAAAAGGGATCGATTATGCGACAGAGGGCGCGATAACCCTCAACCAGGTCTACAACATCCTGGGGGAGGCGCCGGAGAAACTTGAGCCCGATTCGTCCGTTTCCGACCTGTACAGGTTCTTTCATGCCGCCGACACGATAAATTTTCTCGTCGGGACCGCGGCGAACACAGGGCATGAACATATCGTGTTCAGGCAGATGGGGATTTTCCCCCGCGAGGTGATCGTCAAGCTGCTCGCGGAAAGACTGAAGTCCATGGGAAAGCTTATCAATATCATATATGTATGAAATGGGGCCGGAAGGCTGTCCGGCACCGTACCCTTAATAGAATTCAGAGGAGGTCTCATGACAACAGGATTACCCGTCGATTTCTTCAACGCGGCCGATTATTTCGTGGACCGCAATATTCGCCAGGGACGGGGACATAAGATCGCCGTCTACACCGAGTACCGGCATTACACCTATAATGACATCCAGAAAATGACCAATAAGACCGCCAATGCGTTCCGCGAGGTTGGAATGACCGTGGACGACCGGATCATGATGATCATGCTCGACGTCCCTCAATTCTATGCCGTATTCTGGGGGGCCATACAGATAGGGGCCGTTCCTATCCCCGTCAACACAATGCTGACGCCCGAGGATTATGAATACTATCTGAACGATTCCCGGGCAAAGGTCCTTGTTATATCCGAGCAGCTTCTCCCGGTCCTCGCGAAGATCAAGGGCGACCTTTTATATCTCAGGGACCTCATCGTGATATCCGAGGTGCAGGGTGCCCATATCCCCTTCAAGCAGAAGTACCGCCATGCATCGAGCGTCGTCAAAACAGAATACACAACGAAAGATGACGTGGGGTTCTGGCTTTACAGTTCCGGCTCGACCGGTTCACCGAAAGGGGCCATTCATTCCCAGTACGATATGGTCGTGACCTCGGAATCTTTCGCCAGGGGCGTCCTTGGCATAAAGGAGGACGATATAGTCTTTTCGGCGGCCCGCCTTTTTTTCTCCTACGGCCTCGGCAACGGGATGTACTTCCCGATGTCCGTCGGCGCCTCGGCCGTCCTCAATGTCAACGCGCCGAGCCCCGAAAATGTCTTCAGACATCTCGAGAAGTTCCGCCCGACCATATTCTTCGGCGTCCCGACGTTGTACGGCCAGATGCTGGAATATAAGGCGAGGCAGGACAAAGAGGCCGGGCGCGAGGGCAATCCCAACGATCAGCATGAGCTTTCCTCCGTACGGATATGCGTTTCCGCCGGTGAGGCATTACCGACCGACATCTTCGACCGGTGGAAAAAGCGCTTCGGGATCGAGATCATTGACGGCATCGGCTCGACCGAGATGCTCCATATCTTTTTGAGCAACCGTCCCGGCGACATAAGGCCCGGCTCCACAGGAAAGCCTGTCCCGGGATACGAGTTGAAGCTTGTCGACGAGAACGGGCAGGAGGTGCCCCGCGGAGAGATCGGCACGCTGCACGTGAAGGGCGACAGCGCCGCGCAGCAATACTGGCGCAAGCGTGAAAAGACCAAGATAACCATGCAGGGTGAGTGGGTCAACACGGGTGACAAATACTATATCGACGAAGAAGGTTATTACTGGTGCGCCGGACGCGCCGACGACATGCTGAAGGTCGGCGGGATCTGGGTATCGCCCCTTGAAGTGGAGAACACCCTGAGCCAGCACCCTGCCGTGTTCGAATGCGCCGTCGTCGGGGCACCCGACGAAAAGGGCCTGACCAAACCCAAAGCGTTCGTCCTGCTCAGGGACGGCCACGGACCCTCGGATGCCCTCAAGGAAGAACTGAAACAATGGGTGCTCGACAGGCAGGCCAAGTTCAAATACCCCCGCTGGATAGAATTTGTCGATGAATTGCCTAAAAGCTCAACGGGGAAGATACAACGGTTCAGATTGAGATAAGACAGGCGATGGGCTATGGGCTATAGGCAATGGGGGAATTTTCCCGGTTTTCCCATAGCCCATCGCCCATAGCCCATCGCCTTTTTTCCATCACTCACTTACCCGCTTTTTCCTTATTTATCACTTCCACGTTGAATGTTATCGTTTTTACCGGGGGGTTGTCTTTTTCCCATGGGCGCCGATAGTGAAAGGTAAGGCTTTCTTTGCCGACCGACCGTGCGGTGAATTCAAAATGCTCCCTTCCGGGCGCCCCTGCGAGCGCCGACCGGGGGGCCTCGTAGCGATGGGAATTGAGGGACACGCAGGACGTCGTCCCCGGGGCCTGCCAGGAATAGCCGGTTGTCGCGTTGGAGTCGAGGATTATGACGAATTTGTCCCCCTGTTTGACGCGTATCGTCCGGGAAGGATCCGCGAACTCACCAGCCGGCGGCCGATCGGAGGCCTGCAGATCCTCATATGCGCCCTTGTGACCGGAACACGCACAGGCCATACAGATCAAAAAACACAAAACAAAGATTAATTTTATTTTCATATCTACCTGCCTTGTATCACCGTTCCCGTTTTACGATTTAGTTCAGGTCCTTTATCTGCCGGTCCAGTTTCTGGAACCGCTCATCGAAATATTTCTTCGCGGTCTGACGGTCTTTCTCGCGCCGGGCCTCGTCATACCCCGGAAAACCATAGACATTGTCGATCAGTTTTAAGATCTCGGGGATCGTCCTCTGGACCTTCTCATCCTTCGGTTCGGCGAGCGATAGCTTTCCCTGGAGCATCACCCAGGGGGAGAAAAGGGCGGTTCTCTTCTCCTGGTACTCTTTGTCCCCGAGTGCCGTTTTCGCGTCTGCCCGGATGACGGGCGACGTGCTTTCCCACAGCTTCTTCACGCGCTCGCCCGGTGTCCCGTCGGAGGGCACCACAAACCCGCCCGCTTTTTCCACCTGCGGCGCAGGAGTTTTTCCCGCCGGGGCCGCATCCTGCTTCCCGGGATCCCCGCAGCCAGATCCCACGAACAGAAAAGACGCGATGATCGCGATACAAAGTATATCTTTGCTCCGTACCATTGACCCCTCCTTCGGCTTTTGATAACGATAGCATAAATTAAGGGCGAGAGGCTATGGGCGAGAGTAAGAAATTGCGCCAACCGGTTCAATCCCCAACCTGCCGCTACGAGGCCGAAGATGGCGGGAAGGGTTTCCTGGTATCTATTTTGCCAGCGCTCTGGCGTAGGCGAAGACGGCGCGGACGTAATTGTCGCAGTGGTTGTATGCGTAGACTGCCTGCCATTTCCCGGCCGCATCGTCCTTTGACCATCCGTGCGATTTAAGATAATTGGCCACGCTTGCCAGCGCATCGGACATGGTCAGAAGGTCTATTGTGCCGTCCCCGTTCCCGTCAACCGCGAAGTTTACATACGAAGAAGGGATAAACTGCGATATTCCGAACGCACCCGCCCAGGAACCGCGTATCGTAAAAGGGTCTTTGTTCTGGGCCTTGCACAGTTTCAACAGTTCGGCCACTTCCTTGCGCGCCCACTCGATGCGCCTGTTCTCGATGATCGCCATCGTCGCGAGACTGTTCAATACCGGGTATGCCCCGGTCGCGGAACCGAAGTTTGTCTCGACCCTCAATATGGCAATGATCACCTCCTTCTGGACCCCGTAGGCGTGTTCGACATTCTTCAATGAAGCGCTGTATCGCACCAGGATGTTCTTGCCGCGCCTGATCGAGCTTTTCGACAACAGGCCGAACCTCCTGCTCATGTAATTCATCCCTTTACCGGTCCTCCCGAGAATATGGGGGTACAACTGAAAACGGCTGTCCGAAAAGATACCGGTCAATTCTTCGGCTGTGAACCCCTGTTGCTCGAGGCTTGCCTTGAGACCGTCGAGACCATTCTGATAGGCGGCGTCTATGGCCGGGTGACCGAAAACCGCCAGCGCAAAGACCCCTATGAATGCTGCTGCGAGGATAAATGGAATGTGACGCGATCTCATACCGTTACCCCCCTTCTTATTGTGATCTTATCGCCACAAGACCGGTAAATCTTTACAGATTTTTAAATGTGCCCTCCTGCAAGCTTTGCCAGTTCCGAACGAAGGAGTATGGAGTGAGAACTGCCGACCACGCGTGCGATCAGTATATCGGAGGGGGAAACGTTCCGCCCGTAATATGCCGTATTCAAAGATTCCCGGACGGCTATGACGGCACCTTCCAGGGAGATCCCGCCATACAGCCCTTTCGAACGGGAAAAACTTATAATATCGGCACTCAGGTTGGCCGTCGACGCCTCGGCCCCGGCACCAACCGGCCCGACGGCGACACCCACATCGGCGCCGAGTTTTACACTGCTCGAAAGGAGCGCATTGACACCGCGCTCCGTCATGGCAACGAGGACCACCTCCGATGCGTCCCCGCCGATCTGCAAACCAAAGCTGGCTTCACCGATGGTATAAAAAGCGGGCCCCGTCCAGTCTCCTTTATGCTTATCACGAACGAGGAAAACCCCGCTGCCCCCCGATGCGCCTATGATAAAGGCGCCCCTCAATATCTGAGGGGAGATGAAAACACCGCGGGCGCTCTTCAGAAGGTCCCGCAAGGCCCCCATTTCGGGGGCGTTCGCAAAAGACTCCAGGGTCATCCGGGCCTTCTCGACAAGATGCCTCGCCTGTGTTTTATCGTCTGCCGAAACATTGTGCGGGACAAGGACCAGTGAACACAGCACCACGATCATGCAGAGCAGAACGTGCGATCTCGCGCGCATCTTTTTCATGTAGGGACCCCCTCCGGCCTTGGTTTTCCTACATCGTAAAGAAATACATTTCCCTTGTCAATGCCTGCAAAGCGTTTTATGATAAGGATATACGCCGGGTCTCTTTCCAGGGGGCCGGCCCCGGTCCGTTTTTTTTGGGTTTTCCCTCTCTTCTCTTCGTTTCTCACGGGAAATATCTGTACATGACAGGCGGATGTATACGCTGCACGAATACACGAACAGGGAGGCCGCTATGGCAGCTGCAAAACAAGGCGATACCGTCAAAGTGCACTACAGGGGAACACTTTCCGACGATACGCAGTTCGATTCCTCACGCGGGGGCGAACCCCTCGAATTTACCATAGGGCAGAACATGGTTATACCGGGGTTCGAGGACGGGGTCCTCGGTATGGAGGTAGGGCAATCGAAAAAGGTGTCCATCCCGGCAAACGAAGCATACGGCCAGTACAATAACGACCTTGTCGCTGTTGTGCCGCGCTCGCAGGTACCCCCGGAACTGGAGCTCGAAGTCGGGATGCCCCTCCATGTCCGCTCGGCTGAGGGACAGATCGCCCGTGCCATGGTACGCGACCTTACCGAAACGGATGTCACTCTTGACCTGAACCATCCCCTGGCAGGTCAGGACCTCATTTTTGAGATAGAGCTCGTGGAGATCATCTGAGACAAATTTGTCCTGTGATTGACTTCAATAATCCAGTTGGGTTACAAAGATAATAGCGGCGCGCCGCTCGTGCCCGGGGCAGTTTTTTCATCGTCAACGGAGGCTTAAATGCGGGCTAAGGCCAATGACAGGGTGAAGGTCCACTACAGGGGGTCCTTGCGGGACGGGACCGTCTTCGATACGTCCCTGGGAAAAGAACCCTTCGTTTTTATCATCGGCAAGGGCTCTGTCATCCGGGGCTTTGAGAAAAGCGTCATCGGAATGAAGACCGGCGAGAAGAAAACGGTCACCATTCAGCCCGAAGATGCTTATGGCCTCCACAGGGAGGACCTTTGCGCTGTCATCGCACGGTCGCGGATCCCCGTCAATATCAATGTCCGGCCGGGCATGAAGCTCGATGTCCAGTCATCCCGGGGGGCATCGACCAGGGCGCTCGTTCTCGATGTAACGGAAAGCTTCGTCACGCTTGACCTCAACCATCCGCTTGCCGGGAAAGAACTTGTCTTCGATCTCGAACTGATCGCAATATTATCGTAGAACAGATCAGTTGGATACCGGGCCGCACCGCCGGTCCGCGCTTGACTGCAACCCCGGCAAGTGGAACATTGTGTAAGAAGGCGTACGTCATGATAGCACGGATCGTGGATTTTTTGCAGAACGGCATATGGAAGACCGACATCGAAAAATACCCAGCGATCAAGGCGTGGCCCCTGCGCATATTACGGATAGTGATCATGGCGGCAGTCAGGTTCGAAAAGGACGACTGTCAGCGCAGCGCATCCGCCCTGACATATTATTCACTGCTGAACATAGTCCCACTCTTTGCCGTTCTCTTCGCGATCGCCAAGGGATTCGGCCTCGAAAAGCTCATTGTCCGCCAGATCGTACAGGCAGGAAAGGACCTCAACTGGCAGGGTGACATTACCTTGAGGATCGTGGATTCCTCGCGCTCGCTTCTTGCAAATGCAAAAGACGAGGTCATTGTCGGGTTCGGGGTCGTCATCCTCGTCTGGACAGTGATCTCGATATTGAGCCGGATCGAGGAAAGCTTCAATACGATCTGGGAGGCGCGGCAGTCCCGGACAATCGTCCGGAAATTCACCGATTATCTGTCCATGGTCGTTCTGGCCCCTGTATTATTTGCCCTGTGGAGCAGCGTCAATATATTGATAGCCGGCGAGGTCAAGGGATTTTTCAGCGACATCGCGTTCCTGGGGGGGCCTGTATTGTTTCTCCTGAGGCTCCTTCCCTACTTTTCCATCTGCCTGCTGCTCGTGATCCTGTTCCTTGTCATGCCGAATACCCGGATATCGTTCCGTTCCGCGGTCGTGGCCGCGGTCGTGGCCGGCATCCTCATCCAGATCGTGCAATGGGCATATATAAGATTTCAGATCGGTGTCGCAACCCAGAGTGCGATCTACGGCAGTTTCGCAGCCATCCCGCTCTTCCTCGCGTATCTCCAGATAAGCTGGCTCATCGTCCTGTTCGGAGCGGAAACGGCCAGTGCGGTGGAAAATTACGAAACCTACGGCTTTCATCCCGATTTTTCACGGATCGGCGCAGCGGGCAGGCGGCTTATCATGCTGCGCATATTCCACCTGCTGGCGATGAGGTTCGAAAAGGGCGAGGCTCCGGCGACGTCCGGTCAGATCTCAAAGGAGCTCGCCATCCCCGACCGTTTTGTCAGGCACATCCTTCTGAACCTTGCGGATGTCCGGCTTGTATCGGAAATAAAGGGGGGCCCGAGGCGGATGCCCGCATATCAGCCGGCGCGGGTGGTCAGCGAGACCACGGTCAGAGAAGTCGTCGATGCATACGAAAAGACCGCCCAGATGGGCGGCCTTCCCATTGATCAGAATGATGCGTCGGCTCTGTCGCTCAGGGCCCTGTTCCAGGATACGGACGGGTCCCCGGCAAACGTAAAGATCAAAGATATCTGATATCTATTTTCTCGTTTTCAGCACCTCATCGCATGTGGGCAGATAGTCCTTCCCGGGAATGGTGATGATATCGGAGGCTATCAGGAAATCATACCCGGCAGCCTTTTTCGTCACGCCGAAGAACATGGGTAAAGTGGCCTGGTGATCGCACGAGCGCATCTCGATCCTGCCGACCGGTGAATTGACGGAAAGTCCGCTCAGCGCATCGATAAATTTTTCGCGGTTCGCCGATTTTGCCTTTTCGTAAGCCTTCGCGATGAACTGGCCGGTTATGTACCCGTAGAGGGCGGTCGACCGGGGGTAGCGCTTGTACGCCTTCCGGAATTTTGCAACGAAGGCCTTGTTCTCGGGTGTCGACGGAAAATAGTAATGGTAGTTGCTCGTTCCCATTATCCCTTCGGGGGCTTCCATCCCGAGCGGCGCAAGGGCTGCGAGTTCCGTGGCGTTGTGCTGGTATGAAGGGACCTTCGTGTTAAAGCCCATGCTCTTTATCGTCTTGAGAAGGTTCACAACACCGCTTCCGCCCGATGCATGGATCACGAAATCCGGTTTCTCCTGCAGTACCGCTGTCAGGTAAGGGACGACATCGGCCTCACCGACCTTTCGCCACGACTGGCCGATAAGCTGTACATCCGGCTTTAAGGCCTTGAGGTTCTTCCACACCCCGTCCGCGCACGCGTGGCCGAACTCATAGTCTTCGCCGGAGATGAAATACCTTTTGTACGGTTTCTTCGCGAGGACTATCGCCGTCGCCTTGCCGATCATGGCTGTATTTTCATTCGTGTTGAACACATACCGGTGCCCTTTCTCGCCGGTTATCTTCTCGCTCTTCGCGTCCGTAACGATGAACGGGACCTTCTCTTTTTTCACAAAATCCGATATGGCAAGAGCGGCCGCACTGTTCGTCGTGCCGATAATGAGGTCGACCCGTTCCTTCAGGACAAGGTCCTTCGCCATGGTAAGGGCGATGTCCGGTTTGAATTTATCGTCCCGGACGATAAATTCGATCTTTCTCCCGAGCACCCCGCCTTTGGTGTTGACCTCATCGATCGCAAGCTTGAACCCGTCCAGGACATCCTGCGAATACGTCAGCGCCGGCCCGGTATATGTGTCGACGATGCCGACCTTGATCGGGTCCGCACCGAAGGATGGCAACGCGAGGCCCAGGGCCAAACATACCGCTGCCGCGATCAGGAAAATAGTTTTCATGGCTGCCTCCGGTGGATTGTATTTAATGTCCAGAGAATACCACAGCAGGACATTTTTGGCAAAACCATATGATGAATAATAGCACTGCGAGGCTTGACACCTCCCTCAACCGCTTCGTACTATGTATCAGGAAAAGCGCGATGATCGACGACATTGCCCTGAAGGTTTTGCAAAGGCGATATCTCGCCAGGGACGAGGCGGGAGTTCCCGTAGAGACGGTGGAGGACATGTTCCGCCGCGTGGCCGGCCATGTTGCCGGATCGGACAGGTCCCGCGACGAGGTATCGCGCGGGAGGATATCCGATATATATTTCCGGATGATGAACGATCTCGAATTCCTGCCGAATTCACCGACCTTGATGAACGCCGGCCGCGAACTGGGCCAGCTGGCGGCATGTTTCGTCCTCCCGGTGGAAGACTCGCTCGATTCGATCTTCGCATCGGTCAGCGACACTGCAAAGATCCACCAGAGCGGAGGCGGCACGGGGTTCTCCTTTTCCCGGCTGCGCCCGAAGGGCGACATTGTCCGGTCGACAATGGGAGCGGCGAGCGGCCCGGTCTCTTTTATCAGGGTGTTCAACATGGCGACGGAGGTCATCAAACAGGGGGGCACGCGCAGGGGTGCGAACATGGGCATCCTGCGGGTAGACCATCCCGATATAGAAGAATTTGCAGCCATCAAGACCGATCCGGGCGAGCTGACGAACTTCAATCTTTCCGTCGCCGTGACCGACGCGTTTTTCGGCAGCTGCCGGGAAGATACTCTTTTCCCGCTTGTCAACCCGCGAAACAACGAAACCGTCCGGACGGTACGGGCCCTCAGCCTCCTTGACCTTATCGCGCAATGCGCCTGGGCATCGGGAGAACCCGGCCTCATCTTCATCGACACGATCAACAGGGCGAACCCCACACCCCATCTCGGCCCGATCGAGGCAACGAACCCGTGCGGCGAGCAGCCCCTCCTTCCCTACGAGCCCTGCTGCCTCGGCTCCATAGACTGCGCAAAAATGGTACGGCTCGGCAGGATAGACTATGACAGGCTGAAGGTCATCGTTCATGACGCGGTGCGTTTCCTCGATGACACCATCGACGCCGGACGATATCCCATTGAGGCCATCCGGGACATGGCCCGGGCGAACCGGAAGATAGGGCTCGGCGTGATGGGTTTTGCGCATATGCTCATCAAGCTAGGCATCCCGTACGATTCCGGCGAGGCCGTAACTGCCGCGCGCGATCTGATGTACTTCATAAACAGCGAATCCAAGGCGGCTTCGCGGGAACTGGCTGAAGAGCGCGGCGTGTTCCCCAATTACCGGGGGAGCATCTGGGACAGAAAGGGCCTCCCCCTGAGGAACGCAACGACAACGACCATTGCCCCGACCGGCACGTTGAGCATTCTCGCCGGGACATCGAGCGGCATCGAACCTGTTTACGATATCGCATACTCCCGTATGCTTTTCGGGGGCCTTCGCGTGGAAGTGACCGACCCTCTTTATAAGGAAATGAACGGTATCGTGGGCCCGGACCGGCTGAAAACGCTTTTCAGAAAAGCAGGCGACGTCGCTCCGGAATGGCATTTAGCCGTCCAGAAGGCCTTCCAGGACCATGTCGACAACGCTGTGTCGAAGACGATCAACCTCGGGGCGGCGGCGGCCCCGGACGACATACGGTCCATATACTTCAAAGCCTGGGAAATGGGGCTGAAAGGGATCACCGTCTTTCGCGACACAAGCCGCGACTCCCAGGTGCTCTCCTGCCGGACACAGCAGACGTGTTGAAGACAGGCGACGGGCGATAGGCAACGGGAAAAACAAATTCCGGTTAGTCTTTCCTATCGCCCATTGCCTGTAGCCTATCGCCCGTCGCCTCCTACCCGGTTTCTTGTGGTATAATTATCGTTGAGGAGCCAAATCCGCATAGAGGAGGTTGGAACACCATGTTAAGACCTACGAAGATCCTGGTACCCACCGATTTTTCACGTTACTCCAATATCGCGCTCAAACAGGCGGCTGATATCGCAGAAGAATACGGGGCTGAACTGCATATACTTCACGTTGTCGAGATGAGAATACATACGATGTACGAATATGAATTCGCAGGAAAAGAGGCATCCCCCGAAGGTATAAAGGACCTTGAGAACAGGAGGATACGTGTAGCGGAAGGCAAGATGATCGAATTCAAAGACCAGATAGGCACGGGTAAACAGTTGAAGGTTTTTCCCAGAGTCATCAAGGGGGAGCCGGTCACGGAGATACTCAAGTACCAGAAAGAAAGGGGGATTGACCTCATCGTGATCTCCTCGCTGGGCCATACCGGCCTCGCGGAATACTTCACAGGGTCTGTCGCCCGCAACGTTCTGAAAGGCGCCACCTGCCCCGTCCTTCTCACCAAGGGGTAAAACGCGCCATGCCGGCGAGCAGCCGGAAGGGGGAAACCATGCTCAGGCCCGCAAAAATCCTCGTGCCGACAGATTTCTCTGAAGCCTCGGACAAAGCCCTTAAGCAGGGGATCGATATCGCACGGCAGTATAAAGCGGAGCTTCACCTGCTCCACGTTATACCCCTCGACCTCTCCTATGCGCTGGCCGATTATGCGATACCCACGCAGGCGATCGAGGCATTCGAAAAGCAGCAGCTCGAAGGGGCATCCCGGAGCATGAAGGAGCAGATCGCCCGGAGTCCGGGGTCCGGGGATATTGAGGTGAACTGCGACATCGTAAAGGGGATCGCCTACGAAGAGATACTCAAACAGGCAAAAGACAGGGGGATAGACCTTATCGTCATAGCATCGCTGGGCAAAAGCGGGCTCGCAAAATACTTTGTCGGTTCCGTGGCGAGAAATGTGCTGAAAAAGGCCCACTGCCCGGTGCTCCTGACCAGATAGTCCACAGGTACGTGTCAGGTGCCGGTGCGGATCCTTCCCCGTGCGAGCGAGGCAAAGATACCGAGGAATGACAGAAAGGCGAAGATAAAGAAGACGGTCCGCACGCTGCTGAGGAACGGGCCGTAGTGCTCAGGAGTGATCTGGACCTTTCCGATAAGGACCGTGAAGACAAACATCACGATGCCCATGCTCAGGGTCTGGCCGACAACCCGCATCGTTGCCATGGTGCCCGACGCAACCCCGTAAAACTTCCTGTCCACCGAACTCATGACCGCATTTGTGTTCGGCGAGACAAAAAGTGCAAACCCGCAACCGAGGAAAAGGAGATTGCCGATAACAAGCGGCAGGGGCGTACCGCTGTCGATAAAACCGAAAATGATAAGGCCGATCGTGAGCGCGGCCATCCCGCACGACGAAACGATGCGCGGCTCTATCCGGTCCGAAAGCCTGCCCGTGTAACTCGAGAGGGCCGCCTGCATCGACGGCTGGCAGACGAGTATCAGGCCTGCAGCCTGGGGGCTCAGCTGTTTTGTATATTGCAGGTAGAGGCTGATCAGGAATGTCACGGCGAAGGTCGCGCTGTAATTGATGAGTGTCGCCAGGTTGGAAAAAAGGAACACCCTGTTGTTTAAAAAAAGCCGCATTTCGAGGACCGGGTGGCGGGCCTTGAGCTCCCAGAGACAAAAGATGAAAAGTCCCGCGCATCCGGCCGTGAGGAAGGAAAAACCGGGTACGGACGGCAGGACCGTGAGGCCATACATCGCCAGGGTGAAAGCACCGGTATAAAATACGGAACCGATGATATCGAACCCTTCGCCCCGGGCTTCGGCCCATTCCTCTTTTATCTTCCACAGGGTCACGATAACGACGATCATCCCTATCAGGACATTCAAGATAAAGAGGCTTCTCCAGCCGAGGACCGCCGTGAGCACCCCTCCTATGAAAGGGCCCGCGGAAAGGCCGACATAAACCGACGTCAGGGTTATCCCGAGGGCCTTCCCTCGTTCGTTTGCGGGATAGACCGAGGCCACGATGGTTATACCGGTGCCAAAGATCATGGAACTGCCGACCCCCTGGATGACCCGCCACACGATGAGCCACGCACCGGATGTGGAAAACGCCGCGAAGGCCGAGGAGACTATGCTGATAACCATTCCCCAGATAAAGGTCTTTTTGCGGCCGTATATGTCGGAAGCCCTCCCTACGGGTACGAGAAAGGCTGCCGCCGAGAGAAGATAGGCTGTCGCGATCCAGCCGAGCGATATGGCATCCATGGAAAGGTCGGAACCTATCGCCGGCAGCGCGACAGTGATCGACGAAGCAACGAAAGGCCCCAGGAATGAGCTCAGGACAGCGGCGAGGAGTGCGTTTCTTTTCAGGCTTGCGGTCTGGTCCATATCGTTGACGGTCCGGAAAAGATTACCACAACACAGCCGGTGGCGCCACGTAAGGTTTCAGGACCGGAGGCGCGTTCCCGGGAAGGCACTGCCCGCAAAAATGGTTGACTTTTCCCCGTCTCCTGAGCTAAGAAGATTCCAGCTGCTCATCAATCAGAGCAATAAATCCAGGAAAGGGGACAGACCGTATGGGTAAAGGCGATAAACGGACGAAAAGAGGAAAGATATGGCGCGGATCGACAGGCAAAACACGCCTTAAAAAGAAAAAGATCAAAACAGACGAAAAAATCGACAAATAGTCCGATCTTCCGCCGGAACTACTTCGTTCCAAGGAACCCTTCACAATCCCTGACAATCATCGTGGCGACATCTGCGAGCGCCCGGCTTATTGCCGTCCGGGCCGCGGCGGCGTCCCTGCCTGCGACCGGCGTGGAAAAGGAAATGTCCTTCACCGTGACAGGTGCTGTACCCGCGCCTTTATACAGGGCCCATTGCCCTTTCGTTTCAAGGGTGCTGAACTGTGTGACATCGAGCGTGCTTATATCAACAGCGATCCTGTAATCCGCCTTTGCCCCGGTCCCGCTCGATATGACAGCAAGCCCTTTCGGCATGAGGAGCCGCTCGATGTTGACCGTGATGACCCGGGGGATCTCCCTTGCCAGATAAGCATCGTTCTGGTCGGCCGTAGAAACATTCGCCAGGCTGACCGTGGATTCCATGATCGTGTTCGCCCGGATGATATACCCGGGGACCCCGATGGGACCGACCGCAACAACCGGTCTTACCCCCTGTGCCACAGGCATCGGCGCACCGCTCGGCGGGATAGTATCAAGCACGGAATACCCCGTACCCACGCCCACCGATGCCGCACACCCCCACACGCCGGCAACAGCGCATACAAAGATGAATGCAAGAATACCCTTCTTCGTCATTTAAATTTGTGATGGTCCTTGTTCTTCTCGTACAATATCTTGAGCCCCTCGAGCGTCAGGAACTCATCGACCACGTCTATCGTTTCCGAGCCCTTGTAAATGAGGCTTGAAAGCCCGCCTGTCGCGATGACCATGGGATCGGTCCTGACCTCCTGCTTCATCCTCTTGATGATACCGTCGACGAGGCTCACATACCCGTAAGTGATACCCGCCTGCATCGCCTGGACCGTGTTCTTGGCTATGAGCGCCTTCGGCTGGACAAGCTCGACCCGCGGCAGCTTTGACGCGCGCTCGAAGAGGGCGTCGAGTGAAATGAGGATACCCGGGGCTATGGAACCGCCGGCATACTCCCCCTTTGGCGTGATATAGTCGAATGTCGTGGCAGTGCCGAAATCCACGATGATGAGGGCTTTCTTATACTTGTCGTAACCGGCCACCGCGTTGACGATCCTATCTGCGCCGAGCTCCGTTGCGTTTTCGTACAAGACCGGCATGCCGGTCTTGATGCCGGGCTCGACAACGATCGGCATGATACCGATATATTTCCTGCACACGATCTCGAAGGGAATGAGAAGCGGCGGGACAACACACGACAATATGGCGCTGTGTATCTCGGAGAGCCGTATCTTTTCAATATAAAGAAGGCTGTTGAGCAGAATGGCGTATTCGTCGACGGTCTTTGTCATGGCGGTCGACAGGCGCCAGTGGTTGACAAGCTTGCCTTCATGATAGACGCCAAATACAATGTTGGTATTTCCGATGTCAATGACGAGTAGCATTAGAAGTTCACGTCTCCTGCAAGAATTTTTTTCGTGGTGCCGTCTATATCGAGGAGGATGGCGCCGTCCCGGTCAATACCCTGGGCCACCCCCGCGTACACCTCGCCCATCTGGTTGATCTCGAGATATTTGCCCCGGATCTGCGCTTTTTGCTCCCAGATATCACATATGGCCCGAGGGCCGTCATTTTTGAAAACCCCATAATATTGTTCAAGATTGGACAACAGAATACCACACACGCGCGGCCTTTCATACGTTTTTTTTGTCTCAACGAGAAAAGATGTCGCCTTCGCCTTGATCTCTCTGTCCATGTCCTTCATTTCCATGTTGACGTTGAGCCCGATCCCGATCACGACAAAACGGACCATGTCGGCCTCTGTCGACAGCTCGATGAGCGTTCCGGATATCTTCCTCGGGCCGACCAGCACGTCGTTCGGCCATTTGAGCGTGGGCTTCAGGCCCGTCAACTGCACTATCGTATCCGACACCGCGAGGGACGACAGGAAGGTTATCGGGTAAACCACCGACGGATGAACCGCAGGCCGCAGTATGACGGACAGGTAGATGTTCCTTCCTTCAGGCGACGACCATCTGCGGCCGAGCCTGCCCCGTCCTCTGTTCTGGGACTCCGCAACAACGCAGGTGCCTTCGGCCTCACCGGCCATGGCTTGCGCGAACCCGAGACTGTTCGTCGAGTCGAGATTGTCCCTGTGTATTATCTTTGACCCGATCGTTGCAGATGTCCGGTACCGGTCGATCTCCCACGCATAAAGCCTGTCGGGTGTGCTGACGAGCCTGTATCCCTTGCCTTTTGATTTATCGATATTGTACCCGTGGCGCTCGAGCTGGTTCATATACTTCCACACGGCGGTCCTCGATACGCCCAGCTTCCCGGCGATATGATCGCCGGATATGAACCCCCCGGTCCCGCGCAGTTCCTTGAGCGCTTCGCTGAGATTATCCATTCTCTATCCTGTCGTAATGGGAGAAATACATTGTGAATGACGCCCTTCCCTGCGACAGTGAACGGATATCGGTGGAATACCCGAACATGTTCGTGAGGGGCGCATTGGCCTCGACGACAGTGTATTTATCCTTGGTCTCTATACCGGCGATCTGGCATCTGCGGGAATTGAGGTCCGCAATTATGTCCCCGAGAAATTCGTTCGGCACCGTGACCGTGAGAGACATGATGGGGACAAGAAGGACCGGCCCCGCCTGCAGGCATGCGTCACGAAACGCGTCGTACGCCGCCATTTTTAGAGTGAGGCGGGCAAATTCCGGGTTGTTGAACGTGGCGTTGATTATCTCGACACGGACGTCAGTTAAGGGATACCCTTTGAGCACGCCTATGCTGGAGGCCTCCGCGATCCCTTCCTCTGCGGCGCTTACAAGCGGGAAGACCGGGTTCTCCTCGGTTATCCGGGACGCGATGATATTGCCTTCGCCGCGCCTGTTCGGCGCGATCTTGATCGATACCCAACCCTTGCAGGGAACACCGTTGATGATCTTCTCAAAGGTATGCTCCCGGGAAATCTCGCCTTCAATACTCTCCTTGTACACGACCTGCGGTTTGCCCACGTGGACATCTATCCCGAACTCTTCCCTGACCCGGTGCATGATGACATCGAGGTGGAGCTCCCCCATGCCGGACACGACCGTCTGGTACGCGTCCTCGTCCGTTTTCATGACGAACGTGGGATCTTCCTGGGTTATCCTCTGGAGGGCAAGGAGCAGTTTGTCCTGGTCCACGTTCCGGGCCGCTTCCACCGCGACCGAGATGACGGGCTGGTAGATCTCGATGGGCTCGAGAAGTATCGGTCTCGACCCGGTCAGGGTATGGCCGGTGGAGGTTTCTTTCAGGCCGACGATGCCGACGATGGCGCCCGTCCGTGCCTCTTCGATCCTGTCTTTATGATTGGCATGCATCTTGTAGATGCGGGATATCTTCTCCTTCTTCTGGAGATTCACGTTATAAACGTCGCCGCCGACCTTGAGCGATCCGGAATATATCCTTATATACGTCAGCTTCCTGCCCTCTTCCATCACTATCTTGAAGGCAAGTGCGGCAAGGTCTTCATCATCGCTGGCCCTGCGCTCCTCCGGTTCATGTGTTTCCGGGTTTTCGCCCGTCACCGCCGGCACGTCGAGCGGCGAAGGCAGGTAGCGGACAACAGCATCGAGGAGCGGCTGAATCCCCTTGTTCCTCAGGGCGGCGCCGCACAGGACGGGGACGCACTTGAGGGCGATGGTGCCTTTCCGTAATGCGTTGTAGATCCTCGACGGCTCTATTTCCAGTCCCTCGAGATAGAGTTCCATCAGTTCGTCATCGAACAGCGACACCCTGTCAAAAAGCTTTTCCCGGTACACGGATGCCTGTTCCCTGTACTCGGCAGGTATGGATATTGTACGGTACGTGGCGCCGAGGTCATCGTCCTCCCAGGCGATCGCCTGCATCGTGATCAGGTCAACGATGCCGTAAAACCCGTCTTCGCGTCCAAGCGGTATCTGAAGGGGTATCGGGTCGGCACCGAACTTTTCCGCGATCATGTCGATGACACGGAAGAAATCCGAACCGATCCGGTCGAGCTTGTTTATAAAGGCGATGCGGGGGACATGGTACTTGTCCGCCTGGTGCCAGACCGTCTCGGTCTGGGGCTCGACGCCGCCGACACCGCAGAATATCGCGACCATGCCGTCAAGGACCCTGAGCGACCTCTCGACCTCGATGGTAAAATCGACATGCCCCGGCGTGTCGATGAGCTGGACCTCGTGGTCGTCCCAGTAGAGCGTCGTCACCGCTGACGTGATCGTGATGCCCCGCTCCTGCTCCTGCGGGAGGTAATCCATCACGGCCGTGCCCTCATGCACTTCGCCGATCTTGTGCGTCCGGCCCGTATAGTACAGGATGCGTTCCGTCACTGTTGTCTTGCCTGCATCGATATGGGCGGCAATACCAATGTTCCGAATCTTCGGAAGGCGTGTATGCTGCTTCTTCATTTTCGACCTTATATATAGACCTAAGATGCCCGAAAAGTCAACGAAGAACGCGGAAAGCAAAGGGTTTTCCGGCGACTTGCACCTGGCTTCGGGAAATGATTTACTGTTAGGGCAAGCGCGGTTCACGGCACACCACACCGAAGGAGAGAATGAATATGACGACACCCCTGCCCCACATGCTGTATGCCAGGGAAGGAAAAACTGCGGTCCTGACCATCAACAGGCCCGATGCACGCAACGCCTTCAGTCCCGACATGATAAGACTCTGGCGCGAATACCTCGAAGAGGCGAAAAAGGACGACGGGGTCACCGTCGTCGTGGTGACCGGGGCCGGGGACACGTTCTGTTCCGGCGGCGACATCCGCGATATGGCCGAGGGAAAACTCAGGTCCTGGGACATGAAGCGATTCCTCTGGGATGGCGTGCACCGCATAATCCTCACGCTCGAAGACCTCGACAAGCCGGTTATCGCGGCGATAAACGGAGCAGCGATGGGGGCGGGAATGGATATGGCGATCATGTGCGACATGAGGGTCTGCTCGGACAGGGCCAGGCTGGGTGAGTCTTACATTCTCATGGGATTATGCCCCGGTGACGCCGGCGCGTGGTTCCTGCCGCGGCTTGTCGGGATTTCAAAGGCCCTCGAGCTTTTCCTCACGGCCGATGTCATCGACGCTGATGAAGCGTTATCGCTCGGTATCGTCAACCGCGTCGCCCCGCACGACAGCTTGATGGAAGAGACTATGAAACTCGCCGCAAAGATCGCCGGGATGCCTCCCCTGGCCGTCCGCATGATGAAACGGGCGGTCTACCAGGGTACGACCAGCACGCTCCGCGCCCACCTCGACTACATCTCATCGCAATTGTCACTCCTGTCGGAGACCGATGACCACGTCGAAGCGGCAAAGGCGTTCCTGGAGAAAAGGAAGCCGGTGTTTAAGGGGAAGTAAAAGACGTTCTACGTTCCGCGTTCCGCGTTCTACGTTAGAAAAAAGTACATTATATTCA